>DAOWAL010000024.1 GCA_030634615.1 Candidatus Aenigmatarchaeota archaeon
ATTTAATTCAGATATTTTTTCTTGTACTTCTATAATGTTTGGAATTAATTTGTCATCAACATCGACTGAAATAAAACATCTCATAGAAATAATATTATATTCATGTATTTAAAATTTATTTCACATTAACTTCACAAAATATTTAAATATCTTCATTTCAAATATATGAAACTATGAAATCAGAAATGAATTTAAGTGAAAGTTACATGGAGATGTTTAACTGGGATGAAAATCCATTTAGTTTCAAAATAATGCCAAATTTATTTGTTGGATACATGGATGAAACGGATGTTTTGTATTCAGGAATAAAAAATAATGATAAAATTTCACTTTTAGTCGGGCCTACGGGTGCCGGAAAAACAACATTACTAAAGTTTCTTATTGAAAAAATCAAAAATGATAGAATTGCATTTTACTTATCAAAACCACCTAACGACCCAGATGATTGGGTTAAGATATTCACGAACTTCATAAAACCTAGTTTTATTGAAAGACTATTTTCACGTTCCAATAAAATAAACATATACAATCTTAGTGAATGGGTGAACAAAAAAATGAAAGATAAAAGCATTGTTATTTTGATAGATGAGAGTCATGAAACAAACGTGAACACGCTTGAGTGGCTAAGAACATTTGCTGACCAGATAGATAACCTTTCTGTTGTTATAACAGGCTTGCCTGTTCTCGAAAAAATTTTGAAAGATAATTTAGAAACATTCATGAGAAGAGTTAACACAAGGGTAGAATTATCCAATCTTACGAAGTCCGAAACACGTGAACTAATAAAAAAGAGAATAGAGCATGTTGGAGGAGATGACATAAAACCCTTCACGTCAGAATCAATAAATCACGTGTATGAGAAAACTGGCGGTTTCCCCAGGGAAATCATAAGAGTATGCAATGAACTCGTTAAAAAGGCAATTAGAAGTAATATATCGACCATTGATACTAGCTTCCTTAATGAATACGATGTAGGAACAAAACCAAAGAGAGCATCTCTTGGGGATGTTAAGACACTACCATCAAAACAAAGCGGGATAATCGAAATTCTTGGTAAATACGGAGAATGTACTCCATCTGAGATTGTTTCGAAAATAGACCTTGGTGTATATAAAAACAAAGATAATGCTGTCAGATCAATAAATAACATACTCAAGCGCCTTGTAAAAGATGAAATGGTAATACGAAAGAGAAAAGGCAAGAGTTATCAATATTTACTGTCAGATAAAATGAAAATAATGATGGTTGATACATAAGTTTTTAAATAGTTCATTTTCATAATTATACATATCATTATCAAGGGGGATATTATGGAAGACAGAATACGAAGTAGAGATCTCATCGGCAAAATATTAGTTTCAGAAGAAAGCGGAAAGAAATTTGGCGTTATAGGAGATGTTGACTACATTATAGAATCAGGTGAACTCATAAATCTGGTTCTTGTTCAACCAACAAAGCACTCGACTGAACTAAATTTACAAGAAGATGAAAAAGGACGAGTCCTTATACCATTTTCTGCTGTTAAATCAGTCGGAGATTTTGTCATAATTACAGAAAGAGATGTTGTTTAATTTTTTTATCATCTCACAATTTCTTATCTAATATAATTATAAATTTGACCCCGTCAATATAATAGTTATGTCAAAAAACAAATATTATAAAAATACTGTAAAAAACGTTATACAGGTATTCAATTCGCTGAAAAAATCAGAAAAAAGTGGAGAACTTCTAACTGTTTCTAAAATATCTAAAATGACAGGTCTTCATAAATGGACAGTTTCTCGAACTATTGATCTATATATGTCGCAGTATGTCGATATTACAATACCTGAAGGGTTTGAGGACGTTGGTTTGAAAATAAAATTTGTGAAACTCCGCAATCCTACTATGACTGAGAAGCAGGTTTTAAGGTTCCTTGAGATGCGAAGTCTCACTTTAAATCCCTAACACCATCAGTTATCACAGAAAAGACTGCTTCTCCCTCAGGAAGGTTAGGGGAATCGATAAGCTTCGCTATTCTTTTCTCTGCCTTTGATCTCCTAAGATATACTCTAAAGGTTGCCTGATGTCCGACTATGTGTCCGCCTATTGGTGCTGTGGGATCACCGAATAGTACATCTGGTCGTGACATGACCTGGTTTGTTACATAAATAGCTAAATTGTACACGTCTGCAAGTTTTTGTAATTGATGTAAATGCCTGTTTAATTTTTGTTGCCTGATTGCAAGTGTACCTCTTCCAGTATAATCAGACCTGAATGATGATGTCAGTGAATCTACTACTATCAATTTTATGTTTTGCTTTTCATTTTTTATAATTTCTTCAGCCTTTTCAGTAAGAAGTACCTGATGGTCAGAATTGTAAGCTCTTGCTACGAATATGTTTTTCATTACTTTATCCGTATCAAGTCCAATAGCTTCCGCCATTTGCCTTATTCTCTCTGGTCTGAATGTTTGTTCCGTGTCAACAAATATGGCTTTACCTCCAAGACCACCCTTTTCCTTAGGTAATTGCACTGAAACGGCAAGCTGATGTGCTATCTGTGATTTCCCGGAACCAAATCCTCCGTGCATTTCTGTTATTGCTTGTGTTTCTATGCCTCCACCCAAAAGATCATCAAGCATTTTTGAACATGTTGTTATTTTTCCTATTGTTTCCCTTCTTTTCATAACATCTTGTGCAGATTCAAATCCCATCTTCATACTCTGCCTTGCACCTGCAATTATTTTATTTGCTGTATCTACCCCTATTCCAGTAGCTGCTGATAGTTCACCTGCTGATGAAGCAGCTATACTCATAGGATTATCATAACCAGCTTCTTTCATTTTTTCAAGCGTCTTCTCTCCAATACCCGGGAGATCCGCAATACCTTTTGTCATATAAACACCCCACATTTATTGAAAATATATTTTAATTTTCAAGTTCTTTAATTATATTTTTCGCTTCCTGAACGGAATTTATTTCATTAACATCATTTATGATTATTTCATTACTCTCAGTAAAGTCGTTTCTTTTAACCTTTCCTTTGACTGTAAATTCATTTCCAAGTATTAATGTATCAAATATTACTAAAGGGTCATCTGTTATCATACCTCTTAACTCATCTGTGCTTTTACCAAATATCTTTTCTGCCATTTCACGGAAAAACACCCCACGTATATTACCTGTACCGTCATCCAGTACACCTGAAATGACCATATTATATTTTGGTTCAACTATTCCATGCTCTTTACAGTTCCATGACCCGTCTTTATTTTCAATACGTGAACCACAAGTTGGGCATACTTCAAAAAATGGACTCTTTTTGTAAACTTGAACAAGTGAAGCCCTCAATTCACAAAAATCTCCTACATTCAAATCACTTATATTTTTCAACTTCACACTTTCAAAACTGTTATTCACATCCGATATTTCATTTAGCTGTTTATCGGTTTTTACAATTTTTCCCATTCTTCCAATTCTCATTTCACTATTACCCATTGCATTTTCTTTCACATAAGCAGATGATATCTTCACGACATCTCCAACCTTCACGCCAAGTGTTTCAAAGTTGGCAATTTCGTCATTCCATAATGAAAGCCTTGTTGACCCAGTTTCATCTGCAAGATAAACATTCACCACACTTCCGGATCTTCCATTCTTGTCAAAATCTCTCTTTTCGGATATATTTGTAATTTTAGCCTCTATTTCAACAGATCTCATGCCAGAGACAATATTTTTAATTTCAAGGGATTTCATCACAGTTTCTTTCAGTAAGTTTACTCCCAGCTCCTTTCCTACTATGTATGCAGCCCCCTCTGGTGAAACAAGACCCGAAAGTTCCAATTGTTTTTCCTCTATTTTCTTCTTTACAGCATCTTCTGAAGTACCGGAAACCTTTGAAATCTCCTCTATTATTTCGTTTAAAGAAAACATGAATAATGATTAAGAATTAATTATAAAAGCTTATGTTTAAACGCACTATTCAATGATTCTAAGTCCAGTGTATGACTCTAAAATCCTATTTACTTTCTTTTTTTGAGTCTGGTATGGTGCTATATCCCTTTCAACCCATTCGAGTACTATTGAACGTTCTTTGTGATAAAGGTTAATCAATTTTCCAACTTCATCAAAAGTTGTTACACCGAACTTTCTCATCCATTTCAAAACTTTGACCCTTTCACTAAGTTCCTTTAATATTTTTTCGTAAGATATTCCCTTTTCAAATGCTATTTTTTTAAGAAGGTACGATTCTTCAATGTTGTTAGAAAATGTATCTGATGATGGGCTCCAATCAAAAACCTTTATACTATGTGAACTTCCTGTTCTTGGGTCAATTGATTCTATTTCACTGACTTCCTTCACCCTCCTTGTAGATTTACCCTTTTCCTTTGCATGTATCATCACGATGACTATGTCAAGTGTTTCTATCAGGCTGGGTGAAAGTTCTATTGGCGGAGTCTCTAATCTTTTTATGACATCCTCTATTGACCCGGCATGTATTGTTCCCATAGAAGAATGTCCGCTTGCCATGCCCTGAAACATTACATAAGCCTCTTTGCCCCTTATTTCGCCGACTATAACATAATCCGGATTCTGTCTGAATGATTCCTTTAAAAGCTCGAAAAGAGTCACTTCACCGTATCTTTTACCGCTTTGTTCGGGTACACCAAAACCTGTTCTTGATACACTTGGTATCCAGTTTTCATGTGGTAGATTGAGTTCGCGTGTGTCCTCTATTGAAACTATTTTATCTTCTGGTGCAATGAACATGCTCATTACATTCAAAAAACTTGTTTTACCAGTAGATACCCCTCCACATATGAGAGTTGATGCCCTTGCCTCCACCGTAAGCCATATGTATGCCATTAGTTCCGGGGACGCTGTATTGAAATTTAGTATGTCAATTGGTGACAACGGTTCGGATTTGAATTTACGTATGGAAAATGTCGGCCCCCTTGTTGTAACATCTTTAGCAAGAGTTGCCTGTACCCTTGTACCGTCAGGAAGAGAACCATCGAGCAACGGTTTTGCGTATGATATATATCTTCCGCACCTTTCTGCAAGTTTTATTACAAAATTACTGAGATATCCACTATCTTTAAACATAATATTCGTCTGCACAGATCCAAATCTTCTGTGAACTATAAATATAGGTATACCAAGACCGGTGCAACCAATATCCTCTATGTATGGGTCGTGTAATAGGCTCTCTATTTCATTAAATCCTACAAAATCTCGATATATGTAATAACTTATTTTCATGTAGGTTTCAGGTGATAACTGTATGTCCTCATCTTCAATTATTTTCTTTAGCTCGTCTTGGATATAATCAAAAACTTTGTTTTTCTCCCTTATTGCTGAAAGTTCAACATCTATAAGCTCAAGTAAATCCTTTTTGATTATATCTAGAGTTTCATTTTCTGCCTTTGTCAGTCTAGGTTCCACCACTTCATATAAGAGACCTTTCCTTTTTTTATCCCATTTGATGTGTGCGTGAACAAATGGCTCTAGAAGTGGGTACTTTATGTCTGTTGAAATAATATTCTTGATTCTTGGTAAAACTATGAGATGTCTAGGTTCTCTTATTTCGACCTTCGGGTAATCATACTTTTCAGTGGATGCCATAGAATCTATCTTTTTCCTGAGTGCCCCTCGGAGACCCATATAAACACCTATCTTTTCTTTTTAACAATTTTCCTGTGTCTTGCACATGCTGGGCATGCATACATCTTAGTGGATGATAACGAAACCCTTCTCCTTCCGAGTTCCTTTGTTATAGATGGATCGGATATCGAAAATCCTCTATATACTGGAAATGTTTTGTATTTAGGTACTGTTTTACCACAAAAACTACACGGTACCGTACTTTCCTTTCCTCTGCCTTTCGTGTGTTGCCATCCTCTTCGATAAAACTGCTTTTTCGTCATTCATTCACCTTCCTGATAAATATTATTTAAATTATTCTCTATATAAGAAGAATTAATTATAAATTATTGATGCATTTAATAATGTCAATAAGTGTTGATTTGAATGAAAAATAAATTAAAACAAATATCAGATTACGAATGGGAACTTGACAGCAATGTCCGTCCAAAGATGAATGTTAAAGCAAAGATTGTCGGCAATAAAAACGTCATGAACGGTATAGAGAATGCCGCTGTTGAGCAATTAACTAATGTTGCATGCCTACCTGGTGTAATGGAACCAGTTATCGGTCTTCCTGATATGCACTGGGGTTACGGTTTGCCTATGGGCGCAGTTTCTGCTTTTGATTCAAATGATGGTATAATATCTGCAGGATTATGCGGTTTTGACATAAACTGCGGCGTGAATTCAATAAGGACAAATATAACATATGATGAATTGAAGCCAAAAATAAATGAGTTAATTTCCGAATTGTTTAAAAAAATACCTTGCGGTGTTGGCGCGAAAGGGAAATTAAAATTGACTTATGGTCAACTAGATTCTGTTTTGACAGATGGTGTAAATTGGGCAATAGAAAACGGTTACGGTGTAAAGGCAGATAGTGATCATATGGAGGAAAACGGTTGTATGAAGGGTGGTAACCCAGATAATGTATCCGAGTTAGCAAAGAAACGTGGATTACAACAACTTGGAACACTTGGTGCGGGTAATCATTTTCTTGAAATCCAGAGAATTTCAGATATTTACGATGTCACAACAGCAAAAAAATGGGGAATTGATAACAAAGATCAGATTATGATAATGCTTCACTGTGGGTCAAGAGGGCTTGGTCATCAGGTGGCATCAGATTATCTCAAAATACAGGAAAAATCAACTGAAAAATATAACATATGGTTACCAGACAGACAGCTTGCATGTGCCCCTGTTAATTCAAAAGAAGGGCAGGATTATTTTTCCGCTATGAAATGCGCTGTCAATTACTCCTTTACAAACAGGTTAGTAATGACACAGTGGGTAAGAGAAACATTCGAAAAGGTGTTCAATAAAGACTGGGAATCAATGGGTATGAATACAGTATACGGCCTTTGTCACAATGTTGTTAAACTCGAAGAACACAAAATAGATGGAAAGAAAAGAAAAGTTTTTGTCCACAGAAAAGGGTCTACACGTTCATTTCCTGATGATCCTGTTTTAATAGCTGGTACAATGGGGACATCTTCCTACATATTAAAAGGAACAGAGGTATCACTTGAAAAGACATTCGGATCAACCGTGCATGGAGCGGGCAGAGCGATGTCAAGAAGTGCCGCCATAAAAAAATTCTGGGGCGAAAAAGTAAAAGAAGATCTTGCAAAAAAAGGTATTGTTGCCCAGTCAACCCATCCAAAAGTTTTATCAGAAGAAGCACCACAAGCATACAAAAATGTTGATGATGTTATAGAAAGTGTCCATGGTATTGGAATATCGAAAAAAGTTGTGAAATTGCTTCCTATTGGTGTGTGTAAAGGATAAAATTAAATATCCAAACTCACAGTTGCTTTGTAACCATCATCTGTTTTTTCTATATTGAATTTATAGTAAGTCACTGCTTTGACGAGTGTTCCGCCTTTTGCAGGATCTGCTTCTTCACCAAAACATTTTGCTTTCAATTTTGTTTCACTTATTTCATCTACGACAAACTTTGAAAAGAACATATTTTCTAAATCAACAAGACCTATGAGTTCTTGTAACCAATTAAACATCAGATCTTTCAAGTCACTACCTTCTACACTTACCTTTTTTTCAATATCAGACGAAACCTTTTCTGGTTGACTTATAACATTAAAAAGAGCAAATGCTGCATTTTCAAATAATTCATTTGTGTTCTTTCCAAAAGCCTCGAAAACCACATCAGATGTCAGATCTTCGACAAACCTAAATCTCATAAAAAGATTTACAAATAGAATAAATAAAAAGCAAGGTGTCTGGGAAGACTAGTATGCTCGGAATCCCAGACCCTGTATGTCGTATCTGCCTACCATATCTTGTGCGCCTCTACATTCAAGAGATTGTACCACTATCTGTTTTAATGTATCATCACTATCGAGTGTGACAGTCTTTATGTCTTGGTATGATATGTTCAGATCTTCAAACTTGGTTGATGTTATTGTTTCATTTTGATAAGTCAGTCTGACGGCAAAACCTTCAAGTGGAACATCGCCTGTGTTGAAAAGGGCAATTGTTGTCTGATTTGTTGTGTCATCGAAATAAGCCCTTTGGATTAGCAATTGTGCCCTTGCGCAGAACTGAAGTTCAGCACGGCTTTGTGTTACGAATTGTGTCGCCCAACCAGCGAGAATACCTGCTACAATCATAGTAAAGGCTATAAGCATTATGACCGCTATCAGGGGGGATATACCTTTTCTCATTCAATCACTCCTTTGTTATAGTTGTTGTTTCAGCCGGGAAAGAAGGACATGCTTTATTCAAAACCTTTAACCTATCAGCGGTATTTCCTAGGTTTGAATGATAAGCATCCTCCATACTGAGTATTATTATGGCCGATCGTTGTTCTCTTAGTGGGTTTGTTTCGGTTATATTAGGACTTATTTTAAGTCTTGGGTTCGATGAGTTATAAAAGTTAATATCAGTTACATTCTGTAATTGAATCTCGAATCCATACAATTCAACAAGTCCCGTGTTTGTCACAATGATTGTCATATTATTTGTTGTTGTGCTGAATGAAGCTGAATCTATTTTATAGTTAGTGTGTGTTACGCAATCACTGCTTGTCTGGCTAGTCTTTGTTGTTACCCACTGCGTTACCCATGAAGATACCAAAACACCGACAGTGACTGTTATTGCAATTAACAACACAGCGGCTATAACTGGTGAGATACCTTTCATGCCCATATATATAACTTGTTACAGACCTAATATATATTTTAAATAGGAATTATGAAGAAACAGTTAATATAATAATACAATTTTCAATTTGTGGGTGATGCATATGAATGAAAAGATGGTTTATTCTTTTGGCGGAGGAAAAGCAGATGGGAAGGCAAATATGAAAAATTTACTGGGTGGAAAAGGTGCAAATTTAGCTGAAATGGCTGGTCATAAGGATCTTAAGCTTCCAGTACCTCCCGGTTTTACGATAACTACAGATGTTTGTACTTACTACTACAAAAATAGATCATCATTCCCAAAAGGACTAAAAAAAGAAATTGAAAATGCGCTTACAAGAGTGGAGAAACTCATGAATAGAAAATTTAGCGATTCCAAAAATCCTTTGTTAGTTTCAATACGTTCAGGTGCAAGACAGTCAATGCCAGGAATGATGGATACCGTATTAAATGTAGGTCTTACTGAAAAGACAATACCGGGAATGATTGAACAAAGTGGCGGTAATTCTCGTTTCGTTTACGATGCATACAGAAGACTTATTATGATGTATTCTGATGTTGTCATAGAAAAAGCAGGCGGCATCGATCCTGAAAACAGTGAGATGGGTATCAGAAAGCAACTTGAAAAAATAATGGATGATGTCAAAAAGAAAAAAGGATACAAAAGTGATACAGAACTCACAACAGAAGATCTCAAAAAATTATGCGTTCTTTTCAAAAAGAAAGTAAAGCAGGTTTTAAAGAAAGAATTTCCAGACGATTGTATACTCCAGCTATGGGGCGGCATCGGCGCGGTGTTTTCCTCCTGGAACGGTAAAAGAGCGATTAGTTACAGGAGGATTGAAAATATACCCGATGATTGGGGCACTGCTGTTAATGTTCAAACAATGATATTTGGAAATAAAGGTAACACATCTGCAACTGGTGTTGCGTTTACACGAAATCCCGGTAATGGTGACAATAAATTCTACGGAGAATTCCTTGTCAATGCTCAGGGTGAAGATGTTGTTGCAGGAATACGCACGCCTGCTCCAATAAACGAATATTCTAAAACAGATCATAACAAAAAAATGATTACACTTGAAAAAATGATGACAAAAATATACAAAGAACTTTACAATTACAGAAACAAATTAGAAAGGCATTATCATGACATGCAAGACATTGAGTTCACCATAGAAAACGGAAAACTTTACATGCTTCAGTGCAGAACAGGAAAAAGAAACGGCCCTGCTGCACTTGGTATGGCAATGGACATGTACAAATCAAAACTCATTTCCAAAGAAGAAGCAATAATGCGTGTGAAACCTAATCAATTAGATGAATTTTTACATCCAATAATTGATCCGAAAAAAGAAAAAACAACTAAACCATTATGCAAAGGACTACCAGCCGGTCCGGGCGGTGCATCCGGTCAAGTAGTGTTTACTTCAGATGATGCCGTTAAATGGGCCAAAAAAGGCAAGAAGGTAATAATTGTCAGAGAAGAAACAAGCCCTGAAGATGTTGATGGTATGCGCGCTTCTCAGGCAATTTTGACAGCAAGAGGTGGAATGACCTCTCATGCAGCACTTGTTGCTCGTGGGTGGGGAACTTGTTGCATTGTAGGTGCCGGTGAAATAGAAATTGACGTTGATAAAAAGCAGATGGAAGTTTGTGGTAAGGTCATCAAAGAAGGCGATAATATAACACTAAACGGAACTAAGGGTTTTGTTTATTCTAGTATACTTCCAATGATAGAATCTGCTCATGAAAATAAAAAATTCAATGAATTCTTAAAACTTTGTGATTCAGTAAGAACACTTGGCATACGTACAAATGCTGATACACCAGAAGACGCAAAAAAAGCAAGAGGATTTGGTGCAGAAGGAATAGGGCTTTTTAGAACAGAGCATATGTTCTACGGCAAGGGATCGGAAAAACCACTTTTTAGGTTAAGAAAAATGATAATATCAAACACAGAAAAAGAGAGAAGGGCGGCACTCAAAGAACTTTTCCCTTACATGAAAAAAGACATTAGGGGAACTCTTCTTGCAATGAATGGGTATCCGGTTGTTGTAAGATTACTTGATCCACCATTACATGAATTTGTCCCAAAAGACGAATCAAAACTTAGAAAAATATCAAAGGAACTTGGTATAACAAAAAACGAACTTGCAAGCAGAGTAGAAAAACTCGATGAATCTAATCCAATGATGGGACATCGTGGTGCACGTCTTGGTGTAACATATCCTGAAATAACAGAAACTCAAATACGTGCAGTATTTGAAGCAACTGCCGAACTAATCAAAAAAGGTAAAAAACCAATACCAGAAATAATGGTACCTGTTGTTATCAGTGAAAAGGAGTTGGAACATCAAAAGGCAATATTAAATAAGGTATATTCTGAAGTTACCAAAAAATACAAGCTAAAGAAAATAAATTATAAATTCGGAACAATGATAGAAATACCAAGAGCTGCATTTGTGGCCGATAAATTAGCTAACGATGCAGATTTCTTTTCCTTTGGAACAAACGATTTAACTCAAATGGGGTTTGGATTTTCAAGGGATGACATTGGCAGCTTTCTTCCAGATTATCTAAGCAAAAACATATTACCTGGAGATCCGTTCCAGAGCATCGATCAAGATGGTATAGGCGAACTCATAAAAATAACTATTAAGAAAGGAAGAAAAACAAAAAAAGATATAGAAATCGGTATATGTGGAGAACATGGCGGAGATCCAAAATCAATAGAATTTTGTTTCAATAATGGTCTTGACTATGTCTCGTGTTCACCATTCAGAGTCCCAATTGCACGTTTGGCAGCTGCACAAGTGAAAATAAAAAACAAGTGAAATAACATATCTAAAATAATCTAGATGTTCAAACAAATGAATATTTAAAAACCATTAAAAGATCATATAATTAGTAAGGGGTGAGTTGACATGATGGAAGTAAGAAAAGTAATGAAGAAACACGTGGTCACTATAGATCCAGAAACAAACATGTCCACAATTTCGAAAATATTGACAAACAATAGAATAGGATCAGTTGTTATAATAGAGAACGGAAAAGCGACAGGTATGGTAACTACAAATGATATTGTAACACTTGTGGCAAAGGATAAAGATCTTAGAAAAATACAAGCAGGGAAATACTGGAAAGAAAGAAAAAAATCATTCTTGTCAGTTGGCCCAGATGAAGGTATAACAAAAGTTGCCAGAAAAATGATAAAAACCGGCATCAAAAGATTTCCTGTTGTGGAAAACGGCAAATTAACCGGAATAATATCGACAAAAGAAATAATACTTGTTTCACCAGAACTC
>DAOWAL010000082.1 GCA_030634615.1 Candidatus Aenigmatarchaeota archaeon
AATGGAATTGTTGATGACATAAATTCGAAATATTCCATTGAAGAAACACACTGTGGTTGCTATGGCGGTGCTGAAAAAGCACCTGAAACATGCAACCAGATAGATGATGATTGTGATGACAGTATCGACGAAGAACTGTTCTGCGTATGTTTTGCAGGACAGACCAAACCATGCGGCTCTTCAGTAGGTGCCTGTACAACCGGAACAGCAGAATGCGATGATGGTGTCTGGGGAGAATGTGTTGGTGGATCATCAACCGAAAGAGAAATATGTAATATGAGAGACGACAACTGTAACGGTATAATCGATGATGTCGGTGGTGCATATTCTGTTGAAGAGACTCAGTGCGGTTGTTATAATGGAAGAAACCCGTCAATGGAAGCATGCGACGGAATAGACAACGACTGTAATGGTAAAATAGATGATGATATAGACTGTAGTTGTGATGAAGGAGAAGAACTTGTGTGCGGTTCCAATGTGGGTGAATGTCTTCCTGGTGTTAAAAGGTGTATAGATGGAAAATGGGCAGCATGTAGTGGAGGTACACTACCCGAACTTGAAGTATGTAATGGTCTTGACGACGACTGCGACGGAATAATAGACAATGTAAATGGAGGCAATTCCATAAGTTCAACTAAATGTGCATGTTATAACAGATATGCAATACCCGGTACACAGGATGAAATATCAAACGGGTTAGACGACGACTGCGACGCAAAAATTGACGAAGGGTTTAACCGAGGAGAACCTCCTCACTGTAAAAATGGTATAAGGGACGGAGACGAAGCAGGAACTGATTGTGGTGGTTCATGTACAAGTCCATGCTTTGCAATGCCTGTGTTTGATACATGGATGCTCGTATTTGCAGCAATTGCTGGTGTAATTGCAATATTTGCAATATTCTTCAGTTCATTCTGGAAAAAGAGTTCAACATCACTATTCGATAGAAAGCAGTAGTTTAGGTAAAATGAATAAGAAAAATAAAATAATGGCGGAATCAGTGTGAGTGATTTACTATGAATAAAAAAATGTTCGCTGTGGGAATTTCATTTTTAGCTCTATCGATGGTTTTGACAGTTCTTTCAATTACACCTACAACATCAAGTTATGACTTGCCGAAAATTGAAAAAGAATGGACCTGTACTAATGGCGGATTTTCATCTGCTCATTGTTACACTCAGGATTGTGCGTATAATGTATTCCACGTAATGGAAAGAGAAGGGGACCAGATATTCAATTTTGACGCACCAATGGCAGGGGAATATGAATGCACTATTGAAGTTGTAGGCAATCATTTTGGTTACAAACCAGATACTTCACCCCAGCTAAATGAAAGAGCTGATGTTTTTCTTAACAATGAAAAGGTAGGAACTACTGAAGATCCGTGGTGTGATCCTGATCCCGGTGGTACTATTATTGGAGGAGTCGTTGGATGTGTTACCAGTCCAAAGGCATCAAGTGTTGACAAGCATAATTGTTCAGATACTATTTATTATGGTAAATATTTCTGCGATGATGACAGAATGACACTCGCACTTGGACATACTCTTGTTGTAGATCTCACCTTATGCACGGGAACAGCCTTTGTAAAAGATGGTAAAAATCTTGCGCATTGTCAGGCATGGAAAAAATACAGTAATGATCCAGCCGCGATAAAAGCTGCAGGTAATTGTGAACTATCTTATAGTGGACAAACTGTAGAAGGGATAGGCGGAACCATAATATGGATTAAGGAATGTGATGGGAATCAGCGTGAGTGGGAAGTTCATAACGCAGTTCCTGGGAAAAGTTATAGTGTAGGCAGTTTTTCAAAAATTGTGAATAGTATAGTAACTACTCGTTGTAAATTAGGTGAACCTACTGGAGGACATTGTTCAGATGGTACCAAGAATTATGATGAAACAGGAATTGATTGTGGTGGGTCGTCATGTCCATCGTGTGGTGGAACAACAGGCGAGTGTAACAGCAACAATGTACTGGACCCGGGCGAGGAATGCGATATAACTAAACTTGGTAGTAAGAGATGCACTGATGTTATTGGACCTGATGGTAAATATGAAGGTGGGTCGTTGGGATGCCAAAATGATCCAAATTATGGTGATAAAACTAAAAAAACGGAAAACATATGCGAGTTTGATACTATCTACTGTTTTTACACTTACGAAAAGTGTAGCACGAAGGTTGTTGAACCTGAATGTAGAACTTACACGGATAAAACCGAAAATAAAGAAGACTTGTGTCAAAGAGATGAACACTGTGAACCTGGATATTGGTAATGAATTAAGGTAGTTTTATTTCTGAAAGTAGATTAACGTAATTATCGAGCCTTTTCATTTCTTTTTCAAGGGTATCTATTGCGTTTAACACTTCTGTTTTTTCTTCACCTTTCAGATGTTTTAGCTTTTCTCTGCTTTCGTCAAATTCTGTTAGTATTCCTACAACACCTTTCTTTACTCTCATTGTAAGAACTTTTTTCAGTGAATCGAGTAAATTTCCATTAATGCTTATGTATAGATTTCTGTCTCTTGGTTTCTTGATTCTTCTTACGATATCCAGTATTTCTAACAAATCCATGCTAAGAGAGACCATTGAAACGGAATATCCGGTTTTTTTTGCAATTTCCTGTAGCGATAACGATTCACTACCGACTATGAGTGCGCCTATTATATTACCGTGTATAGGAGAAAAACCCATAGACTGCGCAAGACCTGAGAATGTGTTGTAAATCCTTTTTTCTATTTCATTTATTTTATTTAAATCCGACATTTTAACGCCTTCGATAGTTAATTTTAAATACTTCTGTAATAATAATTATTCAAACATTTAAAACTTTTTAAATGTTGTAAAAGAAGGACTTTAAAACGTGTAAAACAAGAAATGATATCATGGAAACGGAAAAGAATTCTACTGAATATGCAGGTGAATTGCCTAATACTACGGGCTCTGTATGTCCTGAATGTATGAAAATAATAGCAGCTACAATATACGAAGACGAAGGTAAGGTTTTTATTAAAAAGACATGCCCGGAGCATGGTGAATTCAAGGAAATTTACTGGGGTTCTGCTTCAATGTACAGAAAGGCAAAGAGATACTCATATGACGGCAAACCTTCGGAAAATCCTCACGTTACAAAGGACAATCCTGTTTGTCCAAAGGACTGTGGTCTTTGCAGTATGCACAAATCGCATACAGCTCTTGCTAATTTAGTTGTTACAAACAGATGCGATCTTAATTGCTGGTACTGTTTTTACTATGCAAAGAAAGCTGGTTATGTTTACGAACCGACAATGGATGATTTGGAAAAAGCTGTTGATCTGTTAGTTGACCAGAAACCTATTCCCGGTAATGCTATTCAGATGACTGGCGGGAACCCTGAACTTAGAGATGATATCATAGATATAATAAAAATGGTAAAGGACAAGGGAGTTGACCACGTTCAATTGAACATAAACGGTACTCATAAATTCTGGAAAGATGCTGAATGGACAAGAAAAGTAAGGGAAGCGGGAATTAATACAGTATACTTATCATTTGATGGTGTTACCCCAAAATCAAATCCTAAAAACCACTGGGAAGTGCCATACATGTTTGAAAACGCAAGAAAAGCAGGAAACATGGGTATAGTACTTGTTCCAACCGTAATAAACTCAGTTAATGATCATGAACTTGGCGATATGCTAAGATTCGGCTTTAGAAACATGGACATTGTCCGTGGGGTGAATTTCCAGCCGGTGTCTCTTGTCGGCAGAATGCCTAAAAAAGAAAGACAGAAATTCAGAATAACGATACCTGACACAATTCAAAGAATAGAGGAACAGACAAATGGTCAGGTAACAGCTGATGATTTCTACCCGGTACCTTCCATGGGTGCTCTTACGAATTTTGTCGAGGCAATTTCAGGTAAGCCCTCATACTCTCTTTCAACTCATTTTGCATGCGGCATGGCAACATATGTATTTGATGATGACGGTAAAATGATACCTGCACCTAAGTTCCTTGACGTAGAGGGAATGTTTGAATACTTAGATGAAAAAGCAGAAGAGCTCAAAAAAGGTGCAAACAGGGCAATTATTAGTGCAAAACTTCTTTTCAAGCTGAAATCTTTCATTGATAACAGCAAAGCCCCAAAAGGATTTTCTCTTGCTAAAATTCTTTACAATGTACTCGTAAAGCATGATTACAAATCACTTGGAATATTGCAGCACAAATCCCTTTTTGTTGGAATGATGCATTTCCAGGATTTGTATAATTACGACATAAACCGTGTAAAAAGATGCTGTATACACTACCTAACACCGGAAGCAATAATTCCATTCTGTACATTCAATGTATTGCCAGAAATGTACAGGGACAGATTCCAGGATAAATACTCAATGTCATTCGATGAATGGAAAAACCTTTCGGGTAAAAAGCTGGAAGATGACCTTTACAAGCGTGACATCAAAAAACTTGAAAGTTCTGAGATATACAAAAAAACATACGAAGGTTTCATTTAATAAATGATCATTTATTGTATACTTTCTAGTAGTTAAAATCTAAAAGCTTATAAAGATTAATGTATTTTATAGAAGTATGAAAAAACCATCAGGTTTAATGTTTGTAGAGGAGAAGAGGAGCCCTACTGGGGTATTGAGTATATCGAAGGTTAATTATGCCAAATTAAATTATTTCGATGGTGAGACTTCTCCATATTTAATTAGTATCAGCGGGCAAGAACCTACTGCTATGATTCATCATAATGGTGAATTTTATGTTGGCGACCGTGATGGTACTCACAAATTAAGTAATAGAAAAACCGTAGCCGGAACTAAAAATTATGTTTATTCTTTTGCAGAATTCAACAAAGAGTTGCTTGCCAGTGATGCAGAAGATATTTATTTTCCTTTGAAAAAAGGAAGAGGTAAGAAATTCGCGAATTTAAGAGATCTAAGAATGGATTTTGACCATTCGGACCCAAAAACGAAATACTTTGATCTTGTCGACACGATGGTCGAGCACGATGGTGCTCTTCATTTTGGAGGATACAGCGCAAGGGAGCAAAGTGGTGTTTTTGTGATGGACCATAAAGGAAATGTAAATAGAAAGCCTCTTGGGTTATTTGGTAGTCCTGTTGGATCTTTTGTTTCCATGGGAGATAAGCTTTATTTAAGACATGGACACATTACTGGTGCATTTCCTGATTCATCAGGACAATCCCATGTGAGTTCACTAAAAACTGGGTTCAAGTATTCTCACGATAGTCAAATTTGGAATATGGTCGGCAAGGACGGAAAATTGCTTTGTTCAGGTGATTTCTCAGGTGTGCTTGTAATAGATCCTGTTAAAGGAAATGTCGACACAATTTTACAGGAATTTGGTACAATCGGACAAATGGCCGTTGTTCCAGAAAATTTTAATTTTCAAAAATACACACCAAGAAAAAAGTAAATTGGAACGTTCCAATTATTTTAACCTTTTAAATCAGGGTGTGACTAAAAATCTACTATGAAAGTCATAAAGCTCTCATCTGCGCTTAAAGACATGCAAAGGGTAGAACTTGCTAAAGCGATTAGAGAAGGCAAGATTATAATATACCCTACTGATACTCTCTATGGAATCGGTTGCAATGCTGAGAAAGCTAAGAGTATTGAAAAGATATTAAATGCGAAGGGCAGGGGAAAAGATAAACCAGTTTCTATAATAGCTCCTTCCATGGAATGGATAGCTGAAAATACTATTTCCACCAGTCATAATCTGAAATTTGCAAACAATCTTTTACCAGGACCTTATA
>DAOWAL010000076.1 GCA_030634615.1 Candidatus Aenigmatarchaeota archaeon
AAATATCAAGTATGCTATTCATCCCCTCTTTATATTCTCTAAAAGCACGGTAGAAGAATCTCATTCTTACAAATATACAATAAGCTTTTAATTTTTATTGGAGCTAAGTGAATCTTTAGTTATGGAGAAGCATTTGTTTGTTTTGACCACACTGTTTGTTGTACTCGCCGTGAGCGGCTGCAACCAGCAACCAAAAAGCAGTGGTAACGAAACAATAGAATTTGAGTATTACAATGTCAGCAATGACAGTCTTATTCCTAAAGGCGATTTTGTATTCAAGATGCATGGTGAGAATGAAATGTGGATAAAACCAAACAGAACACAGAAATTCTATGCTGTTTTTAACAATGTTGACGATGACGGGAAAGTTCATGAATTTATAGCAAGAATGCATCCATCTGCTGCTAACTTTGATGTCATGGCAGCATACAAATGCCTGCACTTTAAGACATGCGCTCCTTTGATAAGGGACATGAACGACATGACACTGCAGCCATCAGTTACTGAAACTATCAACTACACATTTGTGGGTTTAAACATGATGGGATTCAGTGTTCCGGAAGATGCTGTCAAAGGCGTATATCTTTACAACATGGTTGCATGCCAGGACATGGAGTTTTCAGAATGCATTGAAACAGAAGCCAACTGGGGACCAAACATCCCAATTATTCTTAACATTATTTGAGTTTTTTCATCCCAAAAGTATTAGACTATATAACTTATCGATAAATCTGTTGTCTTTTTTCTTAGCTGCTTGGTCAACAACACCTGCTACAAAAGGTCCGCTTTCCATCTTAAACATTTTCGCACCATATATTTCCAAAAAATCGTAATTGGCGGGACAGAAATGGTTATAGAATTTTTTTCCACATCTATACTCTTTCTTAAATCGATTATGGGTACCCATTACCAATATTCTATATGTAAATTAATTTAAGGAACGCGTTATCCAAATTATTCTCAACGTTCTTTAGTAGCGTTCTAAACTTTTAATCATATTACCTATTTAAAAGTAATTACAATACTTATTCTATGATCAAACCGGTTGAATTATACACGGGTTTTGATAATAGATTCTTCAAAACGAGGCAATCGGCTACTAATGGAGCCGCCGACGAAGCTGAAATAGCGGAACCTGGTTCCATATACAAGTCTTTTTTGGACGGTTATAAAGATGCCATTGATGCTGTCATATTAGATGAAGCACAACCAGAGGATATTGAAAACGAATTTTACAGTAAATTGAACGAGCTGGTTCGTTCTGAACACTTGCAAAGTACTTCGCTCAGAAATCATTATGATGTAGAAAATGAATTCAGCATCCCTGATTTATGTAATTCTGAAGGTCTTCCCCAATTAACTAAAGGTAACAGACCTTATGCAAGTAGCAGGATATCATCTCACCTGTATAGATTGTATGATCCACGTGGTTATCATATGGATTGGATTCATTCTGGGTCAAAGTGTCCTGATTTGAAGAACCATTTCTGTAAAGAATTCACGAAGGGCTATGTAGCTCATGCTTTCACCATTGAGAACCCATGTCATGAGGATTACATGAAAATACGGTATGTGATTGGTACCGAAGGCAACGGGACTTTCGCTTTCTGGACCATAGCACCATATGTCTATCAAGGATTGATCGAAAGAGGGATGGGCTCCAATGACGCCATGAAAAACGTGTTCGATTGGATAAGGAGAGCTCATGATAGGGCTCCGGAAGAAAGAGGAGATAAAGGTCGTAACAACCATTTCGAGCATACCCGTTTCAACAGGTTTGGTATGTATATCAATTCCGGCGAACCCCTAGGCTTTGACGAAAGGATGCCATCGCACTTGAGATCGAGACTGATTTCCAAGACGGTTTCAAGGGAATTGTAAAAAAATTAAAAGTGCAGAGCCTGAATGTCAGTACTTGGAATTCTACAATAACTTTTCGTTAGAATGAAGATTTCTCCACTGAAATAACATCAAAGAATCACAAGATAAGGAACTTCTATTTCATGTTTTCAACACTTCTGTACAACCTGTGGGTCGTTGTAACTCGTTCCTGAGCATATACCTATTCGGTGAGCAGGTCGATTACAGGATAATGACAGCGAAGATGTTCATGAGGAAGTTTTATGAAGCTTATACGGATTATGTTACCTAAAATGAATTATAAAATGAGGAAGATTTATTCCTTGGCTTCGACTTCCTTTTTCGGCTTGTTATTTTTCACACTCATTGCGAAAATATAGTTTCCAATTTTGTTAAATAGATTTGGGAAATATCCATCGTAATCAAGTTCGTCTTTTTCGTAAAGCATTTCTGCTTTCGGGATTGCATTTTTCAGTTCATTAACTCCAATATCAAAAAATTGTTTTAAGTTACGTTCTTCAGCAAATTTGACACTCATAAACCTTCTAAGTTCTCCGGAATTAGTTTCTTGCTCTATGAAATTTTCGAAACCATTAATTTTTACAAATGTTCCATCGTAAAGTTTTATTTCATCCGGGATCAATCCCAAAACATCTTTTTTTCCTCCCACTGTATCGTGAAAGGATTTTCTGACTTCGCCTATGAAATTCTCGAATTTCTTAGCGGAACCTTCGAAAAAACGTTCTATGACACCCCCGTATTCACGTGTAACGTTTCTGTACAGTTTGGGGTCTTTGAAATAAACAGCGGAAGCCAGTCCTCTCAGAGCTGCAGCGACTTGTGTATTATCGTGAATGTAACTTTTTTCACCTTGACCATCGGTGTATCTTAAACAGAGAGTTGATTTATTCATATTGATATGAAATTACTATAAAATTTTATAAAACGTTTCTATTCCAAAATTATTGGACATTTCCATCTACTGGTTCATGCAGAAGTTTTATGAAGCGTATAAAGAATATATTCCTTGAGAAATGAAGCGTTTGCTTATTTCAAATATTTACAATTCAATTTTTTTGCAAACATATACCTGATGACGTTTAATTATTTTATTTTTTCCTGCAAACCAACCAGGGGGATCATCCACGTATAATTTGTCACAATTTTCCATGAGGATTTGTTCTACTTCTTCAGGACTATTTCCAGCTATTATTTTGTAATCATCACCGACCTTGAGATAAACCCTGTCAAATTCACCGATTACATCAACGGAAAGTTGATCAACTCTAGCTTCCCATTCAGTTGCCATATTGATGATTTGTGGATAAACTATAAAAATCGTATGTGAACCATGATATTATATTTTATTTATTGGACATTTTTTCGTTTCCATCTACTGAAGAACACGTTCTATTTAAATACCTTTAGTGTAAATGTTTATATACTACAATATACAAAGATAACGTAAGGAATATAGAATTGACCACATTAAGGTGAATTGATGCGAAGAGATCCGCTTGAGATAATGAAGCTAATACTTGCAGAACTGGAAGAAGCCAAGGAAGCCATGAGCCTTAATGCGATTTCGGAAAAGACAGGCATACACAATATTACTGTAAGACGGTATGTCAGAATGATAGAAATTGTAAGAGAAGAACCTGAAATCGAGGTCATAAGAACAAAGCATTCCATTATAGTGAGGCTGAGGAGATAATTATGAAGATATCAAAGATTTTTAATAAAAAGGAAAGGGAAATTCCGCTGAAACCTGAAACAAAACTTCAGGCAAAGCAGATGAACATTTCCGACTTTGGAAATGAAAAAACAGTCGATGTGATGGAAAAACTTAATATTGATAGTATAATTTTGGAGAAGAGGTGAATAGTATGAAAAGTGATGAAATTGGTTTAAGAGTAGGAGAACTCACAAACCGGGAGGAATTTGGACGGGGTATTGTGAGAATGGATGCTAAGACGATGTCAAGCGTTGGTGTAAGAGAAGGTGACATTGTAGAACTGGGAGGTCAGAAAAAAACAGGTGCACTTGTTGCAAGAGCATATCCTTCAGACGTTGGTCTGAATGTTGCAAGGATAGATGGTCTGACAAGGATGAATACCGGTGTTGGTGTCGGGGAAACTATTAAGATAAAGAAAGCCGATGTAAAGGAAGCCAAGAAAGTTGTTTTAGCACCGGCACAGAAAAACGAAGTTATCATGGTTCACCCTGATTTGCTCAGAAGAAATCTCTTCATTCGACCAGTTTTAAAAGGAGATGTTATTTCACCGCTTCCTGTTGTCAGGAGAAGGAGAGAAACAAACCCGTTTGAAGAGATGTTTAGAAGTCTTGGAATGGACATTGACATGGCAGGAGACGGCTTTACGCCAATTCCAGGTGAGACGAAATTTGTAGTTATTTCAACCCAGCCAGAAGGTATTGTAAAGATAACAGATACAACACATTTAGAATTAAGGAAGGAAGCTGTGGAAATTGAAGCAGGTAAAATACAGACGCTGACCTATGAGGATATAGGTGGGTTACATAATTCAATAGAGAAAATAAGGGAAATGGTAGAATTGCCATTGAGACACCCTGAATTATTTTCTAAACTTGGTATAGATCCGCCAAAAGGTGTTTTACTCTACGGACCACCGGGAACAGGTAAAACTCTGCTTGCAAAAGCTGTTGCAAATGAATCAGGTGCAAGTTTCTTTTCTGTTGCAGGACCTGAGATAATGAATAAATTCTATGGTCAGTCAGAAGAGAACTTAAGAAAGGTATTCGAGGAAGCTGAGAAGGAAGCCCCGTCAATAATCTTTATTGATGAAATAGATTCCCTTGCACCTAAAAGAGAAGAAGTAACAGGTGAAGTTGAAAAAAGAGTGGTTTCCCAGATGCTGACATTAATGGACGGACTGAAATCAAGAGGGAAAGTAATAGTAATAGCTGCTACAAACAGAGAAAATGCTTTGGACCCTGCATTAAGAAGACCCGGAAGGTTTGACAGGGAAGTCGAAATCGGTGTTCCCGACAGAAAGGGAAGAATGGAAATACTCCAGATACACACAAGAAACATGCCAATGCAAAAGGATGTTGATTTGAAATGGCTTTCCGAAGTAACGTACGGTTTTGTGGGTGCAGACTTAGGAGCACTTGCAAAGGAAGCTGCAATGTCTTCTCTTAGAAGAAACCTTCCACAGATATCCTGGAAAAAGGACGAGGAAATCCCGGAAGAAGTAATCAAAAAATTAATAGTGAACAAAAAGGATTTCGAAAATGCGCTCAGGATGGTAGAACCGTCCGCAATGCGTGAAGTAATGGTTGAGATACCGAATGTAAAATGGAAAGACGTCGGCGGGCTTGAAGATGTCAAGCAGTTACTGATAGAAACAGTTGAATGGCCGCTGAAAAACCCAGAATCATTCGAAAGAATAGGAATAAGACCTCCAAAAGGAGTACTGCTCTATGGACCTCCGGGAACCGGAAAAACCATGCTTGCAAAAGCTGTCGCAAACGAATCTGATGCCAACTTTATCTCCATCCGGGGCCCGGAAGTCATGAGCAAATGGGTCGGTGAGAGTGAAAAGAGGATACGTGAAATATTCAAAAGAGCAAAACAGGTAGCACCAAGTATAATCTTCTTTGATGAAATGGATTCATTGGTACCAAAAAGAGGCAGCTCGATGGGAGGCTCAAAAGCAAATGAAAACGTAGTATCTCAGATACTAACAAACATGTCAGGTCTTGAAGACCTAAACGATGTCGTTGTCATAGGCGCAACAAACAGGCCCGATATAATAGACCCGGCACTGCTAAGACCCGGAAGGTTTGACAGACACATCCTGATACCTGAACCGGACGAAGATTCAAGGCTTGAGATACTTAAGATACATACGGCAAAAATGCCCCTGAAAGGTGTTGACATCAAAAAGATTGCAAATGAAACAAAGGGATATTCAGGCGCTGACTTAGAAGCTCTTTGCAGAGAAGCAGGAATAAATGCGCTAAGAGAAAACATAAAGGCAAATGAAGTCAAAAAGAAACACTTTGACGAAGCAATGGATAGAGTAAAGCCTTCAATCGGTGCCGAGACACTCAAGTACTACGACACCATGATGGAAAAATTCAAAAACAGGGCACTTGAAAGCAAGAAATTAGAAGATGACGATGAAGGATATGTAGGGTGATTTAATAATCCCCTCATTTAATTATTTATTATGAGAATTCTTCATGACGAACAGGGCCTCTGGAACAAAGAAAACATAGTAAAAGCATTTGTTCTCGGGGCAATTGTTTCTTCGTGTATAATCTACATGTTTCTTA
>DAOWAL010000098.1 GCA_030634615.1 Candidatus Aenigmatarchaeota archaeon
AGAGGAAAAAGGAAGTATTTACAATGACAATGGAAACCATGGCAAAAATATTCAGGGAGATTTATAGTGAAGTAACGCATGGTGACGCTGACTTAACGCTTGAAGATCCAAATGATCTCAATTCAGGACTTTTGATTTCAGCACAACCACCTGGCAAAAAACTGCTTTACATTGACTCCATGTCTGGAGGCGAGAAGACGCTTACAGCGCTTGCGTTTATGTTTGCCATACAAAGGCACAAGCCCTCACCATTTTATGTTCTTGATGAAATAGATGCATCTCTCGACAGACCGAATACAAGGAAAATAATACAATTGATCAGAAAGCAGGCAAAGGACGTGCAGTTCATAATAATCTCCCACAATAACGAGATGGTAAAAGCAGCAGACATTGTCTACGGTATATCCATGGAAGACGGAGAATCAAAGATAATTGGAATCAAACTTCCAAAAGAAGCCGAAACGAATAATTAAAAATCAAGTTATTTTTTATCGTAAGATCTTGTTTTTATTCTTGCATGTTTTATCATTTCTATTCCTTCGTTATCGGGATAGTAGTTAACATAAACAACTTCTTCTATGCCGGCATTGATTATCATCTTAGCACATATCTTACAGGGCTTTGCATTGATGTACATTGTTCCGCCAACCATTCTTGTAGGGTCGCCTCTAATAATTGCGTTTTGTTCAGCATGCGCTCCTCTGCATATTTCATGCCTTGTTCCGGAAGGTATTTTCATTTCATCACGAAGACATCCGATCTCAGAACAGTGCGGAAGATTTCTTGGTGCACCGTTGAATCCTGTAGATACGATTGTCTTGTCGTTCACTATAACTGCACCTATGTTATGACGCAGACATGTCGACCTTTTGCTCACAGCGTCCACTATGTCCATCCAATACGTGTCCCAGTCGGGTCTTCCGTTTTTTTTTGCCATGTCAATCACTAAAAGATGAAATTATATTGTTGTTGACATTAATAAATGTTGAGAATATGTGGTTGAGGGGAGCACAAAAAGCCCCCCTCGTGAATGGTATTTACTGGACCATTCATATTTACATTTCACATTGACGGGTTCGTTCAAGATTACCTTTCATTGAACCACGACCTTCGCCATTGGTTCCTTTCATTCCTCTGCCAGAACCAGAGCCTTTACCGTATCCGGTTCCATCCATTGGTCCGTTGCCATTGTTTAGACCAAGCTGTGCTCTAAGCTCTGCTGCAGTTTCATAATCTCCGTTAATTCCTGCATCATGAGCCTGAACGAATATATCGAAGTTATCCTCTGTTACGATATCTAATACTCTTGGATGTCTTCCGTTTTCTGTCATTAATTCATACCATGTATCGTAGTCAAGTGTATCAAAGGACTGCTTCATTGCGGTGTGCCTTTCTTCACTGTATTCGGGGCCGTTTACTGAATAGTCTCCCCTGTAAGCACTTGCAAGACCAGTTGTCATAACCAATCCAACAGCCATAATCGCCATCAAACTGAATATTGTTAATTTTTTCATTTTAATCACCTTATTTTTTTCAAGGACACATTCATTGCATCCCGAGTGTAAATTGGTGAAGTCCTTATAAACCAATGATAGGAGAGTAAATGTGCATTTCAAGTCCATTTTACCTGTAAGAATTAGAATTCCAGTATGTCTCCAACATGAGATTTTGTCTTTTTCATTAGTCCTGCATTGACTTCAAGGACGTATTTGCATTGTTCCTTTGGTTTGTAGACTTTCCATGTTTTTGGATTCACTCCAATAGGAAGGACAGAGTGTTTGATGTCAACTATTCGTTTATCTTTGTCGATAAATATGATGTCAATTAAAAAGCGCATGAAAGGCATCCATATTCCATGCTTTCTGTTGAACTTAAAATTCATCATAAATCCGGCGCCACTTTCAAGCTTTCCTCTAAACATAAGTCCAAGGGTCTGCTTACCAACGGTATCTGCCCATTCCAGTTCTTTTACAATTGTTGATTTTTTTGTTTTATTTTTTATCATGTATTTTTCTCCAACTGATTTAATTGTTCCTTAATATTTCTCGCAGTTTTTGGACCTGTTAATTTTGTTAGAGTTTCTATTGGAATTTTTTTCAGGTCGGCAATTGATTTTATGTTTGAAGTGTAAAGTGTTCTTGCCCTTACTCTGCCGACTCCCTTCAGCTTGACAAACGGTAAGAGCTCCTCGCGAATTCCATACTTCATTCTTATCCTTGTTTTTCTGATGTGTTTTATTATATCTTTCATTCCAAGAAGAAGGGAAAGTTCCTGAATAGAATACAAAAGCCAGTCGGCATTTGAAAGTCTTGTCCTGAGTTCACCTGGCGCAACACCGAAATTTTCAAGCAGCATGTCTTCCCCTATTTCATCTATCCACTCTGAAAAGAAAAGAGCTGTCTTTATTGACCTCATGTAATCATCGTAATTGACATCCCATTCGTTTGGTGGTTTATCGATGAGTGTTTTTTCGTTATCAATTATTGCATCATCTATTCTTTCAACATCTTTTTTTCTTACTGAAAGGGATGGTCTCATCTCAAGTGTTTTTGATATTAGCTGGAGCATGGCAAATGGGTGGATGTAGTCGCCTGCCCTTTTTAGATTGGTAATTAAATAATCCGCAGTTATCGGGTCGATGTAAAGCTCGGAAATTCTTTTACCAATGACAGTTGCTTCAAGTTTTTCGTTGCTGTCCGACAATTCACTTGCAGCTCTGAATGGATTTTCATTGTCCTGTACTTTACCGCCTTTGACAAAACCAAAATCCTTTAACATGCTAATAACATTTTCAAGCTTTCCTTCAAGTAAAGACATATCACCATATTGGTGGGCAAAGAAAGTTTTCGAAAAAAAGTCGTATAACTTTTCTTTTGAGAACGTTATTCCTGAAGCAACTAGGGCAAGTGTGTGCATTCTGAGAACTGGTTCGACTCCGAGCTTTGACTGTATCTTTTCAGGTTCTCCTGTTATGTATGTATCATAAACGTATTCGGCTTCACTGCTGTCTTTTGCAATGAGTATTGCTTCACCTTCGGTATCATATTTGGGACGGCCCGCACGACCCATCATCTGCTCTATTTCCAAAACAGGGATGTAGTCACTTCCATATCCACCCGAGAAACGCTTTAGGTCACGTATGATCACACGATACGCGGGAAGGTTTACTCCCCATGAATTATGTACAATAAAACCGTTTGCCACAAACATATGGTCGTTTTTAGGTTTATCAGGAATCACCACATCATAGACATCTTCTTCAGCTTTAACATATTCTATGCTTCTAATCTTATCCCAAAAAATATCTCCATCAAAATCAGAATTTCTCCATCCTTTCTTAAGTACTCTTTCTAATCCCATTTTGCATATAGGACAGCTATTTAATTCCAAGAAATCTTCAATATTTTTATTTTTAGAAATAATGTTATTGAAAATCCACTTTCCTATGTCATTCAGATTCCAATACCATTCGGTTTTGCTGATTTTTCCTTTTTTCCTCTTCTTTATTAATTCGTAATGATGGTTCAATCTTGAACTATTTTTCCTTGGTTCACCACCAATAATCACATTTAATTCTCTTGAACCGAGTTCGCCTTTTTTCCCAAGGAATTTTATTACATCTAACTTTAAAGCACCCCATTCTTTTTGCTTTTTTGTTCGACCCGAAAAAATATCTTTATATATTTTATAGTTGCATCTTTCACAAGAAACGTATTTTAAATTAAGATTTAATTTGTCTACAATTTTTTCCAAAGCTTTTTGTTTTCTTTTAATGTTGAAATTAATAATTTCTTGAAAATTTACTATGCTTCTTTTTTCTTGAATCAGTAACTCAAAATGAGGCTTTGTATTATATTCTTTGTCATATATCTTCATCGTTCCTTCTCTCTTTGTTCTTATTGAGGATACTATTCCAAATCTCAGAAGCAGTTTTTGAACTTGTTTTACTAATCTTTCTGAAGTGTTACTAAAACCAGGTCCCCTTCTTTTTTCGACATATCCATCAGTATCAAACAACCCTCTCAAAAGAGCAGAAATATTACTCTGTTCCATTCCCATTAGCTTTTCAGATATATGTTTTTTATCTCCAATATCAACGCCGCATCGCACCAAAAATTCTCTAAACCATTTACATTTGCTCAAACGCAAATAATCCGTCTCATAGTGATTCTTTGCTTTTTTGTAATTCAATTCTAAGCTATCACACACATTTTCAATAATTTTGAAAACTTCTTCATCTTCACCAACAATACAAGGGGAACCTTTGTATATAATTTTTTTGCCATTAAATTCTGCTCCAGAATAACCATCTCCAAGCATTGAACCTATTAAATAAGATAAATTCGCATCGAATTCGTAGTTTTTATTTACACTATAATTATCCTCAATGAAATTACCAATTAGTGGTTTTGATGATGAAATATCAATTTTTCTAACTGTTGCTATTTTATCGGAAAGTTTGACATTTTTACACTCCAAAACATCCCTCTTATCATTTCTTTTAATGAACATCTTATGGTTTGGGGTAATTTTGATTGATCTACCAGAAACAGAAGTAATCTTAATCAATTTCAGTGAATTTTTAAGCATTTGAATTTTCTGTGGTCTTATTTTCATTAGCTTATTATCTTTAAGTGCTAAAACATGATTAGAAATATTAAAATCGGATATTTTCGTTTCTAAAGCGTTATGCCATATCATTGTATCTCCTGATAAACAGAGCGTTGGAGTTGCCGCTATTGCTTTTATGACACC
>DAOWAL010000029.1 GCA_030634615.1 Candidatus Aenigmatarchaeota archaeon
AACTATCTTCTATTGCAGGTCCTTCTCTTGGCATTGATATGAAATCTGGGAAGAATTTAAGCATTATTGCAGCTGAACACACACCGTCGGCATCTCTATGATAGAAAAGCATCTTCTTCCCGTTTGACTTGAAAAGCTCGTGAAGTTTTTCCAAATCAACATTATTATTTATAATTTTTTCCGACCCCATAGACGTTTAATCTTTATTCCGGGTTAATAAAGCTTTTGCTAATGTTTAAACATTTATCCGATGCTTACTTTGGGAAGAAGTAAATTATCAGAAGCATTATGATTCCGAAGACAAAAAGCGGTACACCGACCCACATGTTTTCCTGCCCTGATCCGAGTATCAAAAAGCCCACAACAAATCCCACGATTATGAATATTATGGCGATCATCATGAGCCAATATGGACTTATAATTCCAAGAAAGTACACCACTAAAAATGCCAAAAAGATGACACCTACGCCGATAAGTGAGTTAAAGCCCATATTTATATATTGCGTGCTTTTCTTAAAAAGTCTTCACATCCCTAAAACTCAATATTTTCATAACAATATTGTCTGTACTGTTCTTCAAGTAGCATGTCGCAAAGAGAAGGATTTTCCAGGGTCGATGCCCTGCATGTTTCTGTTATTTTGCCTGTTATTATGTTGGAACACGTTTCTTTGTCATCATCTTGTGCTTCTTTACAGACGACTTCATAGCATCTCATTAACCTGAAAGCTTTTACCTGTAGGAATGTTACGTTGCTGTCAAAATCAAAGTCTTCGGGGTTTTCATAGAGTATGTCAACATAGTCATTGCATAGCTCGATAGAATTCTTTACATTGTCAGAGGTTGCGAATTTATCCAAGTATTTTTTTGATATGTCTGAGCACTCGTTTTTGTAACATACACATTTGAAAGGATCTGATCTTGTTGGGCAGTTTTCTCCTATGTTTTCACCATTATAATATTTTGTAAAACACCCTTCACATCCGAACATTTCACAGTCATTGTCTGTTACGCATTGCTTATCAACATTTATGCAGCCGCTGGAAAAAACTGTGAATAAAACAATGCATAAAATCAGATATTTTTTCATTGATTACTTAATGGTTGTGTGTCAATAAAACTATTTGCCGGCTTTGTCAAAATATATTTTTACTTTGTTTTTATCGAATTCCATGTCACCTTTTGGAGTTTCTCCTTTTAATGTGGTTGTATGAACCTTAGCTGCACCAACCTGTGTTGATATCCATTTCCTGTTTTTGTCGATTATTTCTTCTGCTTTTTTACATGTTCCAAAATAGACTTCAATTTTTTCCTTAACATTCAGATTGTTTTTCTTCCTAAGAATCTGTACACTTCTTACAAGTTCTCTAAGGAATGCTTTGTCTTTAATAACGTCGCCAAATGCAATTTCACCGTTTTCAAATGTCTTTTTGTCTTTTTTGTCTATTTTCTTGACAAATGAAATCTTTTCAACATTTGACATTATCTTGAGCACTTCTTCCATTCCATCCAGAAGTTTTACTTCCTTTTCTTCGTTTAATTTAACGAATAGTTCTGATACCGGCCATCTAAGTTTTATTTTTATTTCTTGCCTAAGTGAGTTTGCTGCTTCTATTATTACCTTTGCAATCGTCATCCCCTTTTCAAGATTTTTATTTATGAGACCCTTGTCTTCTTTTGGCCATGAGCAGAAATGTATTGATTCCGGTTTACCCCCTGAATAGAATAATCTCTGGTATATCTTTTCTGATGTGAATGGTGTAATTGGTGCAAGCATTCTTATTACATTCTCAATTACGTAAAGGAGCGTGAACTGTGCCGCTTCCTTGTCAGATCCTTTGTACCACGGTGATAATCTGTCCCTGATAGCTTTAATGTACCATCTTGAAAAATCATTCAGTATGAAATCTTCAAAACCCTTACCAACGTAATGAAGACGGAAGTTTTCAAGATCGTCTGTCGTGCTCTTTATTAGTGAATTTACTTTTGATATTATCCACCTGTCTTCAATTTTCAGTTTTTTGAAATTCTCTTTCTTTTCAATTAATTTCGGATCGGAATAACTTTCGGCAAACTGGCTCGTGTTCCACAGTACGTCCAGTATTCTCCTAAGCTCCTTAGCGTTAGCGAGTGAAAATAATTGTGTGTCCCACGGAGCTACAGACCAACAGTAATAGAACCTTAGAATATCTGATTCTGTGCCTTTTAGTGCATCTTCTGCTGTTACAACATTACCAAGCGATTTTGACATTTTCTGCCCCTTAGCATCAAGTGTCCATCCTGTCATGCTGACACTGTTGTAAGGTCTTTTGTCGAATGCCCCGACACCGCAGAACATAAGGGAATAAAACCATCCTCTTATCTGATCCTGCGATTCGCATATCATGTCCATTGGATAGAGTTTTTCAAAGATTTCCTTGTTTCTGAAAGGGTATCCAAGTGAAGCCCATGGACCGATTCCCGAATCGAACCATACGTTCATGGTATCTGGTACCCTTGTCATCTTCTTTGAGCACTGGTCGCATTTTAGATGTATTTTGTCAACAGAATTCTTGTGCAAATCGACATCGTTAGCGACTTTTTCAATTGCCATTTCTTTTAGTTCTTTTCTCGATCCAACGACGTGTTTATGATTGCATGAATCACATATCCATATAGGAAGAGGTATGCCCCAGAATCTCTGAACAGATATTGCCCAGTCAACTGTATTTTCAAGCCATTTGTCAAATCGTTCACCCGCAAATTCAGGTAACCATTTCACTGACTTGTTTTCCTTGATCATTTTCTGCTTTATTGTATCAACAGTCAAAAACCATTGTTTTGAAAGTCTGTAAATAAGCGGAGCTTTACATCTCCAGCAAAGCGGGTAAGAATGTGTTATCTTGAGTACCTTGAGCAAGTGTCCACGTTCTTCAAGATAATCTATTATCTTAGCATCAGCGTCTTTTACAAACATGCCTTCAAATTGCCCTGTTTCTTCTGTCATTTTTCCCTCTTCGTCAACAGGCGAAACCTTTGGAAGTTTGTAATGTTCTCCTATCTTAAAATCAGATTCACCGTGTCCTGGTGCAGTATGTACGCACCCACTACCTGATTCCATTGTAACAAATTCTTCCATGTTGTCTTTTGCTGCTTCTTTATTGCTGTCTGATTTAGCCAGAACTTTTCCTGAAACGCCTTTTTTGAAAAGCGGTATTGAAAGAAGTATCTGATGCGCGTTTGGATTTTTCTTTAATTCTTCCTGTACAGGTATTTGCAATGCCGGTTCGTACTTTATTCCTGCAAGTTTTTTACCCTTGAATTTCTCAACAACTTCGTATTTTTTTATTTCCATATCCTTAAACGCTTCTTTTAGGCGTTTTTCTGCGAGTATATAGTATTCGCTTCCCACCTTTGCTTTGACATATGTTTCATCCGGGTTGACTGTTATTGCGACATTTGCAGGAAGTGTCCACGGAGTTGTTGTCCATATTATTATGTATGTGAATTCTTGTCCAAGAACAGGGTATTTTACATAAATTGAAAAGTCAGTCACGTCTGAATATGAATCGGTTACTTCGTAACCTGAAAGAGTTGTTGAACATCGTGGACACCAAAACACCGGCTTTTCGCCTTCAACAAGCATCCCTTTCTCCCACATCTGTTTTACTGTCCACCATCCACTTTCCAGATAGTAGTTTTTGTATGTCATGTATGGTTCAAGCCATCCTCTCCACGCGCCAAGTTCTTTGTAAGAATCAAGCCATATTGATTTATTTCCTTCGGCCATTTTTTTACATTCTTCGATGAATTTGTCTGTTCCTATCTTCTCTATTATGTCTTTTTTTGATTTTATACCGAGTTTCTTTTCAACGGCATGTTCAATTGGAAGACCTCCACAATCAAATCCTGGCTGCCACCATGATTCATATCCCTGCATCATTTTGAATTTGGACCAGATGTCTTTGGCTGTAGTTGTCTTTATGTGACCTACATGAGGAACACCGTTAACATATGGCGGTCCATCGAGTAAAAAGAATTTCTTTTTGGATTTGTCGAAATCGACTATCTTTTCAGGAATCTTCTTTTCTGCCCAGAATTTCGAAATTTCATTTTGAATTTTTCGCGGATCGTATCTTTCCATAATTTATCACTATTATCGGTTATAACAATTATAATATTAAAATAATTAACAGTTCCCTAAATTTAAAACCAACTCATAAATAATAATCATGGAATTTGAAAAATCTGGTTTCATAGTAATCGCCATTCTGGCGCTATTTGCTTTTTTCATTGCCGGCACAACAGAAGTAACGGGCAACATAACAAATGATGTTGGAATGCTTACAAACCCGCTTACTGGGATAATATTCCTTGTGGTGTTTGTGGTTTCTATGGTGCTTGTCATGAAGGGATTTATACCGGGTAACAAATTTCAATAATTTAAACCCGCTTTGTAACATGTATTAATTATGAGAGAAGATTTTCGATGTATTACATGCGGTCACAACTTTGAATACGATTTTTCAACAGGTAAAGAAAAAGCCGTAGCATGCCCTGAATGCAGTCAACTTTGGAAAATAGAAAGTAAGCTTGGCAGATTCAGGCTTATGATGTGGGTTTGAAATTTTTCAAAACCCTTGCAACATGCTTACCTAAGTTTATAGACGTTTCTTTTCCATCAGTGTCGTTTTCAGCGTCTTTTCCCACACTTCCTACTGCCATTCCACCAAAGTGCATGGTATCCTCGTCACCTACAACAATCATGCCGTGTATTAAGAAGAAGTTGTGAATTTGATTAATGGTGAACTCCTGTCCGCCCTGCCTTGATCCACCAACGGCGATGGCTCCGCCCACCTTGTCTGCCATTGATTTTCTCCTTCTGAGAGGGCGCGTCCTGTCCATGAACGCTTTCATCTGGGCTGAAACGCCGCCGAAGTAGACCGGGGATCCCAATATAAGACCGTCGGATTTCTCGATTTTCCCGGCAACTTCCTGTAAATCGTCCTCAATGACGCAGTCCTTCCCGCCGGAACAACCATCGCATGAATTGCATGGAGCTATATGCATCTTTCCAATGTGCAGAAGTTCTGTTTTTATTCCCCGTTTTTCGCATTCCCTAAGAGCCACGGAAACGAGATAATACGTGTTTCTTTTTCTGGGTGAACCCACGATACCCGTAACTTTCATTTGCCCACGCTCCTGACGACATCGGGCAGCTTTTCTATTACATCTGTTGCTATAAGGCTTGGACCTTTTGTCTTTGCTGCTAGGTCTCCTGCTTTTCCTGTTATGTAAGCTGCTGCGCAGGCTGCTTTGAATGGTTCAAATCCCTGTGCAAGTATTCCTCCGCATATCCCAGCCAGAACATCACCTGTTCCGCCAGTTGTCATGTAAGGGTTACCTGTCTTGTTTATTGCTGTTTGAGCACCGTCTGAGATTATATCAATGGGTCCTTTCAAAAGCACTATTGTTCCGGTTTTTTTAGAAAACTTCTTTACTATTTTTACCCTGCTCATAATATCGTATTTTGGTTTTTCGCCGCTTATGTGATAGAATTCGTATGCATGAGGGGTGAGAACAAAGTTGTGCCCCAGTCTTTTGCCTTTTAGAACCTTTATTGCATCAGCGTCTATAACGCATGGTTTTTTAATTTTTGATATAAATTCCTTGACGAACTTCTGGGTTTCCTTTTCCATGCCGAGACCCGATCCTATGCAAACTGCATCATGTTCTTTTACAAGACCCATAATACCTTTCAAATGTTTTCTTGTGAAGTAATCACCTTCAAATGGTTCTGAAATTAGATTTGGAGAAAATCTTGCCACAATGTCAGCTGTCCGGGTTGGTGCAGCGACTAATACTATATCGGACCCTGCCCTAAGCGACGCAATTGCAGCATACGAAGCAAGTGCAGGTGCGCCAGTATATCTTTTCGAACCGCCAATTATCAGAAGCTTACCAAAGTTGCCTTTATGTGATTTCTCCGGTCTTACCTTATACACTTCCTTCAAAATAGAACTTTCAACATCAAACATTACTTAAAAATTAAATTACTGCTTAAAAATGTCTCCATGTTTAAACTCGTTCTTTGACGATATTCGTGTTTTTTAAAACTTGCTCATGAAAACTAACCATGGACTTTGAAGGCTTTTCATTTGACGATTTCTCGATAGAGATGGAAGATTACGAGGTAAAGAAGGTAGAAAAATTCGACAGGATGTGGTCGGCAAAGCCGGGCGGCGGGAGTTCTATTAACACACCGCTTGTTGTCGATAATATCGTTTATTTTGGAGCCAGCGATTGTTATCTGTACGCAGTAGAATTGGAAACAGGAAAGGAGATCTGGAGAAATAAACTTGGAGGAATCGTGTTGTATGCTTCGCCTGTTTTCCATGAAGGTTATGTCTACATAGGCACGTACGATAATTTTCTTTATTGCATCAACAGTAAAACAGGAAATACGAAATGGAGATTTAACGCAGGCGGCAAAATAAGTTCAAGTGTTCTGACTGCAAACGGTAAAGTGTATTTCGGTTGTGAAGACGGATATATGTACTGTATCAGAAGCGAAACAGGCGAAGAACTTTGGAGATTCAAAACCGGAGACTGGTTATGTTCACAGCCTGCATTTTCCAATAACAAAATATTGTTCGGTTCCGGCGACTCTAATTTCTATTGTCTGGATTCTGAATCAGGGAAAGAGATCTGGAGATTCAGAACAGGTGCAGAAATAGTTAATCTTAACAACACAACAGTTCTTAACGATATTGTTTTCGTAACTTCATTCGATAACAACCTCTACGCCGTTGATGTAAATAGTGGTGAGGAAATGTGGAGATTCAAGACAGGAAAATACGGCATTTCTGCTGCTCCTGTAATTCATGATAATGTTTTATATCAGGGATGCAGGGACGGAATTCTTTACGCTCTGACACTTAAGGGGAAGGAAATATGGAGGTTCAAAACTGAAAAAGAAGTCATGGGGGTCCCTGTTTTCAACGATGATTTGATATTTGTCGGTTCCTGTGATAACAGCTTCTACGCTCTTGATTATGACGGCAAAGAGAAGTGGCGTTATGAGACAGGTGGTTTCATATTCATGAAACCTGCTCTGTGGAGAGATTGTGTTATTTTCACTTCTTGGGATTGCAATCTTTATTCAGTAAATGTTTTTAACGGTGAAGAGGTGTGGAGATTCCAGACAAGCAACAAAAACATGACGTCTATACCTCCAGCATATAAGTGGTTCAGTCTTGAAATTAAGCGAAGCCCAAAACCCTACGAAACAAATATAGAAGAAAAATACAAAACCGACATCAAGACCGAAGATATCATTAGCGAATACACTGTAAAAAGTGAATATGTAATGAAGAGCGAGTACAGGCAGGAGAGCGAGTACAGATAGATTATTGCTTCCCGAACTTTTCTGCAACGTCTACAAGCCTGTTGGCATATCCTCTTTCGTTGTCGTACCATGACCATACTGTTATCTGTTTGCCGTTTATTACATTTGTTAGTGGCAGGTCAATAATACCGGATTCCTTTCTGCCGATTATGTGCGAGGAAACAATTTCATTGTCAGCGCAACCTAATATTCCTTTAAGACTTCCCTTGCACACGTCTTCAAAAACATCGTTTATTTCCTCTTTTGTCACGTCTTTTCCAACGTCTGCTACAAGACCAACTATTGATCCGGTTGTAACACCAGGAATTCTCATTGCAACGCCGTCAAGCTTTCCGGAAAGTTCTGGTATAATTTTTGCAACAGCTTTTGCAGCTCCGGTTGACGTGGGAATTATGTTATTTAGAAGTGATCTTGCCCTTCTGATGTCACTATGTGATGCGTCTAGTATCCTCTGGTCATCTGTTGGGGCATGAACAGTTATCATAAAACCTCTTTCTAATCCCCAGTTGTCGTTTATTGTTTTTACAACTGATGCTATTGCATTTGTTGTGCATGATCCACAGTCTATTATTTTCTCATCGGATGGGATATCTTCGGCAACACCTAAAACAACTGATGTATCTATGCCGTCCTTACCGGGAGCTGAGAGCAGTACCTTTTTTGCACCTGCTTTTAGGTGTCCTTCTGCCTGTTCTCTTTTTCTGTAAAGGCCTGTTGACTCGATTACAACGTCAACATTATGTTTATTCCATGGAAGTTCTGATAAATCTCCACGGTTGTTATAAAGATAAATTTTACTGTTTTCAATCTCTACCCAGGCTCCATTATCATCTCTGCCTGATTTTATGTTGTCAAAATGATGTCCGTATGTAGAATCGAATTTCAGTAGTTCTATGAAATATTTCAAACCTTTTTCATTTTCAACATCTCTAACACCGTTTATTGCAACAATATCAATGTCTGTTTTGCCTGCTTTTTTTCTTTCGGACCATGTCCAGATAAAATTTCTTCCTATCCTTCCCGGACCGTTAATAGCAATTTTTATAGTCATCATCTAACACCCCTTTACTTACTAAAATGTCCATGACATTCACAAGATTCCTTAAGCGCCTCTGCGCCCGGGAATTTGTCTTTTGTTATGAAATCAACAAAAGCCCCTCCGCCTGTTGAAATATGAGTCATTCTCTCCATCATGTTTAATTTCCTCATTGCAGCGATTGTATCACCACCGCCAACAAGTGTTTTTGCATCAAGACCTGATATGAAACTTGCAATGTAAAGTGTGCCCTTTTCATATGGCTTCTTTTCAAACACCCCAAGCGGTCCTGACCATATGACTGTTTTTGCATTCCTTAGTATGTTTTTATAATGAACTATTGTCTCCGGACCTATGTCCATTATCTTCATTCCCTTTCTCACTTCTTCGACTGGGAATTGTTCGGATTCTTTGCCGTTTTCTACCATGACATCAACTGGAAGAACTATTTTTCCTCCCCCATGTTCTAAAAGTTTCTTTGCTTCATCTAATAGATTTTCATCGTACATGGAATCTCCAATATCGTGCCCTTTTGCCTTAAGGAACGTGTTACCCATTATGCCACCCATTAATATCTTATCAGCTTTTTTGAGAAGATTTTCTACGGCAAACATTTTCTCTTTTTTGGCACCGGCAATTATTGCAACATAAGGAACATCTGGTTTTTCAACTATGTCGTTTATCATTTCTATCTCTCTCATGAAACTGAGACCACAGCAACCAGGTATGTGTTTTGGAATACCTGTCACAGATGCATGGTCTCTGTGAGAAACAGCGAATGCTTCATTAACATAAATATCTGCCAGATCTGCAAGTTTTTTTGCAAAAGAATCTCTTTTTATATCATCCTTTTCTTTTTCTTCATCGTAGAACCTGATGTTTTCAAGCATGATAATGTCACCACTTTTCATGTTCTTGATACCTTCACAGACTTCACTTTCAATGCAGCCGTCAAGTTTTTTTACCCGTGTATCCATGATTTTTGAAAGCATGTCTGCAACTTTATTCATTTTGAGATGGGATTCTTTTGCTTCTGGTCTTCCCAAATGAGATAAAAGAACTATTTTTCCGTCACGGTTGATTATGTGGTTGAGTGTTTTCATTGTCATACTTATTCGTGTATGGTCTGTTATGTTTCCATTTTCGTCCATGGGAAGATTATAGTCTACCCTCATTATGACGGTTTTCCCATCCAAATCCACGTCTCTTATGCTTGGAAACTCCATTACTATCACCTTATTTTTATGAAAGGTATGATAACGTAATATATTGTATGATAATACTATTTATAAAGGTTTTTATTGGCTCATTTCCACTATTACGTGTTTTTTCCCTTTCCACATTCTTTTTACGTATATGAATTGTACGTCCTTTGTTGTTTTACATTCCCTGATGTTTGAATTTTTTAACATTTCATCTACTTCGGTTCTTGTATACGAAGCATTGTATGCTGATTTTATCTGTCCATATATTCTGTCGTTTTTTACAGCATATGATAGACCCTTTACTATAGGGGCCATGAGACTGAAAGCATCCCTGCGGAAATCCGCTAAGATAAGAGTACCTTTCATCTTGAGTACTCTTTCTATTTCATTGAGTGCATTAACCGGGTTTTCCCAGTGGTGCATTGCAAATCCGCTTATTATGAGATCAAATGTCTTGTCTTTGAAAGGCAGAACTTCGGGTTTTCCTTCAATCCATTTGATTTTATCGTTTGTCATATCTTTTTCAGACATTTCTCTCGATAACTTTATGTGTTGTGAATTATCCTGCATGCTCGTTATTTCAAAATCAAAATTCTGTTTTCCCAGATTTGATGCACAAAGACCGAATTGTGTTCCCAAGTCGAGTGCTTTACCTTCCTTCAAACCTGTATCAAGTGCTGAAAATACTAAGTCTTCGTAAAATGAATTGAATTTTTCCCTGTGAAGTGTTGCAGTTTCAGAACTTGTTTCATTCCAGTGAACGTCATTGACTAATCTATTACCTACTCTATCAAGCATCAGCCTTTCGCATTCACTGCTTAATTCCAAGTTTTTCTTTTGCATCCTTGCTCATCCTTTGAGGTGTCCATGCCGGATCAAAGACCAGCTCTACCTCAACTTCCACATCATCGAAAACCATTTTCAATGCGTTTTCAACTTCGTGTAAAAACATGCTTTTCATTGGGCAGCTTGGTACTGTCAATGTCATCTTTATATGGATTTTCTTTCCCTTGATATCGATACCATAAATAAAACCCATGTCAACGATATTTATGCCTACTTCTGGATCAATAACATTTCTTAAAACATCCATGACTTTTTTGTCAGTTATCTCCATAATAAACCAACCCTGACTGAGATTGAAATATGGTGTTTATGATTTAAATTAGTTAAGTAATGGAGAATATAAAAAAGGTAAAAAATAAAATTAATTGGCATACTTTTTCAATCTGGAAATTTTAGCTCTTTCTTTATCGAAACCATTATTCGTAGAAATATATTCTGCTAGTTTCAAGTATCTACTAAAATCTTTAGGATGTCCTAATTGGTACGATAAATTAGCATTATGCAAAGCTGTTCCAACTGCTTTCGACATTTTACTCATATTATTACCCCCTTGAATATGATTTTAATAAGCCCGAGATCAAATGGTTTCTGGGCGGCAAGCTTAATGCATCAGTCAATTGTCTCGACCGCCATTTAGAAGCCGGCAGAAAGGACAAGACTGCAATTCTATGGGAGGCTGATGA
>DAOWAL010000129.1 GCA_030634615.1 Candidatus Aenigmatarchaeota archaeon
CTATACTTGGGACACCATTCCAAGTGATACAAATTCTGGCCAATGCTATGGCTACCGCTAATTAGATCCATAATTTGTTGCTCCTGGGTAGGTTTCTTATAGCACTCGCCTTTGGCGAGTGCACCTATCCAAGGGTAAAACAGCTGTCTGAAGAAAAATAAGCGCGATTCATCCCCATACTAAAGTTTGGGGATTTCTCGCTTACAAAATATTAATTTAATTTGGTATTTAAAACTTATTTTTATATAATATAAACAATCGTTAACTATAAGTACAGAAAACGATATTCATATATATGCGACAGACTCCCTGCGAATGTATGATATGGAACGGATTGCCTGCAATTAGGAAGGAAATCGCAGAGTCCATGATCAATAATTTTGGGTTAACCCAGAAAGAAACTGCAGAAATGTTAGGGATCACACCGGCTGCAGTCTGTCAATATGTTTCTAGAAAGCGCGGTAAAATAGATATTATTGATGAACACCTTATTGAAGAAATCAACATCTCTGCTGAACGAATTGTCAAAGAAGATGGAGCAACTCTATTAACTGAAACTTGCCGGATTTGTAGAATTCTGAAAAGCAGCGATATGTTTAGTCTTTTGATTGAATCGAACGTCATTCAAAAATAAATATATTAGCTAATTTATGGGACTCACGAAGACACTGATCCATTTTTAATTATAATATCATGTTTTGTTTATCTACGTGGAAGACTTCTACCATGTGATGAGGGTGATAAGACATTTTTGCTTTTCTTAGACCTGGCAGACCCATGTCTGACTGTCGGTTAATGTATGTATAGTTCTTTTGAAGGATTTTTGCTGTTTCCATGTTTATAGCTTTGTATATGCCATCATAGTCTGGTGAGCCTTTTTCATAGTGTACTACTGCAGTATTAGGGTTCAAATGTTCAAAAACTGCTATAGATTCAATAGCTCCATTTATGCAGAAAGATATGCCTGAGAGGGCTAGGTCAAAATAGTGTTCTATCGAGTACATTATAGCATTTTTTTCATTTTCTAGCAGCGGATCAGAATCACAATCCTTCCAGAGACACCATCGTTTGAGAAATTCACGTATTTCGTCAAAGTTCTTTTCAGATATGGGCTCAGTCGTATAAACATGATTTCGTTTGAACTTATTGAGGCGGTTTCGTATCTTGCTATATTTCGATCCAGATAATTCTGCAAGATCAGACGCAAGATAAACATAGTCAAAATAGTCCCTATGTGAAGAAAATTCTAATTTAGGGTAATTTTTTGAAAGCCAGGCTCTAGTCTCTGTATCAATAAAATCAAAAGGAGGATCGGAGCCTTCTTTTTTTGCAAGTTGAAGGACTTGTTGGAAAATCTCCTTTTTATGTTTTCCCGATGGAGATCTAAATTGGGTTTTACCTTTCACTTTAGTCATGATTATTAAGTTGTCTTCTAAAAAAGCATAATGGTAGTCACTGTAATCCATCCAGCTTACCATGGTTGTAAATAGATGATCACTGTGTATCGGTGGATATTTTTTATGATGTTTTTTTATTAAATCTCTATCCCCTAACGTGATTGGTTTAAAATCATCAAGTGAGAGCGAAAGTGAAAGCAATCTTATTCCCCCTTTTCATATTTCATTGGAACGTAGTTCCTCATCTTTTTGAATCCTGATGGAAGATAGAAACCTTCCTGACCGGGTTCTGCTATAAGTCCCACCCATAATAATTCTTTGGATAAACATTTTTCCAAAAGAGCATCAACAAGCTGTTTACCAATGCCTTTGCCACGATATTCAGGTAGAACAACTAGATCTTGTATATAAGCATCAGATGCTCCATCAGAAATAATACGACCCATCCCAATAGTTTTTCCGGAGTTTTTGTCAATGACAACTGCAAATGCAAAGCTACCCTTTATCAACGGCATTATACCTGATGGATCGTAAGAATCCTTCCACCATCCCCCAACCTTGTATAGTTTAACTATTTCATCCTCCGACCATTCATCTACAAATTTTATTTCAATGTGGTGTTTTTTCATATTATTCCAATTCTAATATTGACTTTTGTGCCCCTTATTGGATTGATAATATAAGAGTATTTTGAAGGTTTAGAGTGCAAAAATTAAATTATTAGAAAGCTATACAATATAGAAACTTATACGGAAACTTGGGAGGTATTTGAAAAAATGAGTGAAAACACAAGTATACTTGCTTTAATGATAAACGACCATTGTAAAATCGAAGATTTGCTCGAGAATCTTGAGAAGAAAGCCAAAGAAGATTTTGATTCAATGAAAAAAGCATTTAATAACTTCGAATGGGAACTTGAAAAACATATTTTTACTGAGGAAAAAGCAATATTTACCTCATATAATCCTGAAGATGTTGAAGAGGGTTACAAAATGTTACCCAAGCTGACTAATCAACATAACTATATCATCAATATACTTAATAACTGGAGAGAGGATGTTCGTAATAAAAGAATGATAACCGATGTTTATAGTTTTAAAGAGTTTTTAATTAATCATAAAAATTTTGAGGAAGAAAAGGTCTACCCAAAGCTTGACGAATCATTGCCTGAAGATGAAAAAAGACATATTGTCGCAAAGATAAATGAAATTGTACAAAAGTAGGTGAAAAGTTATGGAAGAAGAATATCAATGTGAAACTTGTAGTAAAAGGACAATAAGTTATGGTGGCATTCCTATGTGTTGTGGGAAACCTATGAAAAAATTACTTCTTGATGTTTGTACTGAACCCGAGGATGCAGAGCATGCAAGACCGATGGAAGATGAAGATGCATGTGATGATGGCAGAGCAGGATTAAAAATAAATAATGAGGGAGGTGAAAAATTAAACATGGAAGACGACAGTCATGTTTGCCCTGTATGTGGTGAAGAACACGGTCTTGATGATATTCACACATTAGAAGTAAAAGGGCAAACGAAGAAAATTTGTAAAGGCTGTGCAACTGCAATAAAAGGAATAATCTACATTAATTTTACATACATTTTTCAAATCTTTCCTTTGTTACTTTACAAATGGGACATATTTCCGGAGCTTCATCTCTA
>DAOWAL010000108.1 GCA_030634615.1 Candidatus Aenigmatarchaeota archaeon
GATATACCGTTTGTAACTTCTTTTTGCATGTCGCCCAGAACATCCAATGCATCTCTCATGTTAAGAATGTGTGATTTTAAGTCCCTTATGTCCTTTACAATGTCTCTGTACTTGTCGACCTTTATGAAAAGTGGAGGTGAATTAGATGACGGTGCACGCATCATAGGCCTTGGCTGAGGAGGTGTTGGCAATGGTTTTTTAATCTCAGGCAATTTCATTGGTGGTGCCTGGGAAGTATTGACCGTTTTTTTTTCTTCCTTATTCTCAGGCTGGAATTCTTTTATGTCTTTTGACTTATTTCCAAAAAGCTTCATGATTATATTTTGTACGTCAAGAATAAATAAATGTTCACGTCATCTTAGTCTGGAACAATCGTAAGCTTTGGGAATACAAAGAAACTGAAGTACTCGTAATTTCTTATTATACCCTTGAACTCTTTCATCATTTCATTCATCATTTTTAGTAGAGAATCCATGTCTTTTACTATAACTTCAAGCTCAAAATCCGCTCCACCTATTGAATCATTTATCTGATATATGTTAGGATGATTTTTACAATACAAAAAAAGCTCTTTATTTTTTTCCACGCTATTTAGTGATAGATCGACTCTGTATCCCTGATAACCCAACTTACTTTGATCTAAATCTATCTTAGTTCCAACTATTATCTTCTTTTTTCTAAGAATCTTTATCCTGCTGGATATTGTTTTCGGATTTGTTTTTAATTTTTTTGCTATCTCAGATGATGACTGTCTCACATTCACTCCCCACGTATTTATTATTTTCATATCAAGTTCGTCTATGTTTTCCCTTTCCCCTGTCCCTATTACTTTTTCAATAACTTTACTCCCAGAAGGCATGAAAAAACGCTTGTTGAAGTTGTGAACTGGTGAATATATCGCGATTTTGTTTTCCTTCATGTTTCCCTTGAATTCGGAAAGGAAACCTTTCCATATCTTATGAAAATTGTGCGTTTTCTTGACACCGACAAAAAATGCGTAATCCCATTTGCCATGTAGCTGGGCTATTGTCCAGACCTGCTCTTCTTCCTTAAGATAATCAACCATTTCATTTACCCTGTCCTCGTCACAGTTCTGGAATTTCAGATATATCCTGAAGGTGAAATACCCCAGTTTAGACATATCAACAATGGCAGTGTATCCGTTAATCACTTTTTCGTTCTCGAGCCTCTTTATCCTGTATGAGATGAATTCCTTTGATCTTCCAATCTTTCTGGCAAGGTCTTTAAGGTTTATGCTAGCATCTACATCCAGTTCATAAAGTATTTTTTTATCCCATTCGTCTAATTTTACTAACATTTTTAATTATTAGTATTTTAATTTATAAATATTACTTTTTGTTAAAATTACTTGAAACTATTTTTATATATAATGAAGTACTACTTGAAAGTAGATATTATGTCAGAAATACTACTCATTAAGCCACCGTATCCGTATGGAAAACCTCAGATATGGATGCCAACTGATCTTATGAAAGTGGCATCACAACTGAAGATGGTTGGAAAAGAAACGGACATATTTGACATGAATAGAGAGTCAGCTGACCTGATTAGAGTGGCACGCTTAGACAACAAATATGATTATGTGGGAATAGGTGTCACAGGAGCACCATACATACCTGTAACAAAAAGGTTATCAGAGAATTTGTTATTAGCAGGGAAAAAAGTAATGCTGGGTGGTCCAGGAGTTGAACATCTTAAGCGGGAAGAGTTCAGTAGGATATACGGAAATGGACCTATACAGATAAAAAATGATGCTGATTTAGCAGAAGCTATAGGTGTTGAAAAAATTCCATCTGTTTATCTAGCAGGAATATCTGATCAGATGGATGGGCTTCATGGACATGCTGCATGGGAATATTTATCCAAAGAAATAAGTTTTTTTTCCTCACAGGGGTGTAAACATTCGTGTAGATTCTGTGCTGCTGTAAGGAATGATCCAAAATCACCGGAGAAAGTTAGCGAGATATTCAGTGAAACTATCAGTGATGATATACAAGCAATAGGCGAGAATGCAAGACGGGTTGATAAAAAAAATCTCAGGATGTACATTTCATCACTTGATCTTTTCCAGTCCCCCGAAAAGATGGCCGAAGTTCTTCAGGAAATCGGAAAGGCCAGCAAAACATATGGTATAGATTTCAGTTTACGTGGTCTCACAAGGGTCGATTCTTTTCTCGAAGCGGTGGAAAAATACCCGGAATTGCGTGAGATAATACCTTATTCTGGATTGAACACTTTAGGATTCGGAATAGACGGAACAACTGATTATGTATGGAAATCCCAGAGAAAGGGGGGAATGAGTCTTGAAGAGGCTGAGAGAGCGTTTTCATTATGTAAAGAAATGGGAATAACACCTGAGGCTCTAATGGTAATGGGTTTTAACACAATAGGCAACAGAAAGGGCGATGACAAAAAAAGTCTGAAAAAAAACGTGAAATACGCAAAATACGTAACAAAGAAATACGGAGTTGTTTCAAGGCCACATGTAGCTAAGGAATTTTATCCCGGAACAGAGGGATGGGAAAATAAATACTGGAACGACCAAAAGGAAAAACTGTTCGAAAATATAGAACTTTTCAAAAATTTGGATTTTGTAGCATATGCTTCTGAGATAACACATCCTGATCCAAAATTTAGAAAGAAAGTAAACAAAGCATATAAAGCCATAATAGATTCACTTGGTAGTGTAGAAAAATGCGCGACATCGCCCCTAATGCCATACAAATCAGGCGATAAAGAATGGAATCTATACGCTGATAGATTTAATATGGAATCAACATTTGATAGATAAAAAGTAGAATGCGTCGGCCGGGATTTGAACCCGGGTTTCAGGCTTGGCAAGCTTGCACCAACAAATTCGGTTGTCTGTGTCCTACCAGACTAGACTACCGACGCAAATAATTTAACCGAAAAGTGTTCCGAACCCCTGCGCAGCTGAATTCTCCTGTTCTTCTATTTTTTTGAGAACTTTTTCCATTTCTCCCTTGTCAACTTCTTTAACAAGTTCTTTAAGTAATTCTTTTGCATGCGCTATTGATTCCTCAGCACCGTCAATTTCTAAGTAATATCCGTCTTTTTCCATTCCAAGAGCATGAGATTCTCTAAAGTTTATTGTCTGTCTTGCAAGTATATCATCTGCATATACTGTATTTTTGCACTTTGGAAAGTTCTCGGATGGGACGAAAAACACTGCTTTCATAGTTAAAACCTCCGTTTATTCGGATTTGTATTATTTCGTATTATCATTTAAATTAATTTTCATTGCTTAAAACCAGTTCACCTGTAAACAGCAAGATATTCACTTTATTATAGTCACCGCTCTGAGGTATTTCCTCGCTTCTGTTCTGAAGTTTTTATCCCTGAACATTTTCCTGAACAGTGAAGAACTTGCTTTCATCTGGGACTCTATAATCATTTTCTGCTGTTTGAAGAGGGAGTTGTCTTTTTTCAGTCTCTCAGAATAAAGTATTATGTAATCCAGATTGTTCTTAGGTTTTTTCATGTCAAAACCTCTATTATGATTTTTCTATATTCCTCAAACCTTTTTTTGTTGATAATTTCTGAGAAGAACGTTCTCAGATGTCTTGCATCTCCCATGTCTTTTCCGCTCTTCAAAATGGTTTCTTTATATAGAATTTCAAATTCAATTGGTGGAATTTTAAATTCAAAATCTTTAATCCTTATTTTCTGAGGATGTTCAATTTCGAAATGCTGGATTTTTTTAGTTTCGTCAACAAACACAACTTCCATATTAGGAAACATTTCATTGTTTCTGGCAAACCTTATATTGTCCATATTTTTAACGTACGGAAAAACTTCATCTGCCGTATCTCCCTGATAACACCAGAATTTCGCATCGGAAAGTTCATCGAATAATTTTTTGAAAGCCTTTTCACCCATCACAGAAACAAGCACGTCCACATCTTCTGTTCCTCTGATTCTCCCAGTAGATATGCTAACAAATCCGCTCACTATAAGGTATTTAGAATGTTTTTTAAGAA
>DAOWAL010000012.1 GCA_030634615.1 Candidatus Aenigmatarchaeota archaeon
ATAAAAAAACTGGAAAAAGATGTAATCAAAATAAACAGCAATAATGACAAGCAAGATCAGGTTGTTGATGATATAAAAAAGATATTGAATTCTATTACTAAATCAATATCATCTGTTGAAAATAAACAAATTTCTTTGAGAGAAAAACTAAAGGAAAGAATAGATTTAGAAGAAGACACACTTGGATCTCAGATATCAGAACGAATGGGTAATCTGAGAAGTGAACTTATTAATGACATAAAAAATGAAATAGATAAAAGTTCATCTGATATCAAAGTACTTAATTCCGATATCAAAAAACTTCAGGGAGCAAAAAATAGAAACGAAGAAGCAATATTTAACGTAAAATCTGCAATAAATTTACTTCAAAAGGACATTTCTAAGATTTCAGGAAAACATTCGATACTTAGAGACAAGATAAAAGAAGAAATGGGTTTACTCAAAAACGAGCTTAATTCTGATATAACAAACGGTATGAAGACAGTTCAATCGAGACTTGTGAATGACATAAAAAGTGAAATAGACAGAAGTGTGCAAGGAGTTATCGACCTTGACAAAAACTTCAACAAGCTTTCTGAAAGGCAGGATAGTTTTAGTGATAAATTATCTCATCTGGGAATGTCAATTAATTCACTTGCAAAATCACTTGGTAAATCAGAAGGTAAATATGCTGTACTGAAAGAAAAACTATCGGAGGAAATGAAAATAATCAGTAATGATATAAATTCCAGGGTTTCAGGCAGAGTCGATGCAATGGAATCTTCACTGAGAAAAGAAGTTTCAGAATCACTCAAAAGTATGAAAGATGTTCTAAAGAAAAACAGCGAATACCAAAAATCAATATCAGAACTAAAAGAAAAGATGGGTAATGTTGATAATGTCATTTATAAAATGAAAGCAGAAAATTCAGTTCTTAGAAAAGATTTTGAAAACAGATCAAAGTTGATTGAAAAGGATATTTTATCTGAACTTTCAAAAGTAAAAAGTTTTGAATCAGTGCTATCAAAAGATATTGAAAATTTTCAGAAGTTTTCGAATGAACATAAAAACAGGATGGGAAAGTTTGAATCAAAAGTTTCAAATAGGATAGACATGTTTGGAATGGAAAACGAGAACATGAAACGTGATTTTTCAGAACTTTCAACAGATTTTAAAAACATAGAAAACCGTCTTTCTGGATTAAAGGAAAAGGATTTAGATCTTAGTCAGCACATACAAAGGAATGAACTCGACTTGGAAAACTCAAAAAAAACAGTTGATGAAATAATTTCTAAAATGGAAGAAGGAAACACTATTTTTAAGGAAAACTTAGTTGCTAAACTAAATGAAACCAATGAAAAAATAACCACGAGAATTTCCAAAAACGAAATAAAAACATCTTCAGAAATGGCCAAGCAGTCAGAAGAAATAAAACTTTTCCGTGCACATGTAACACAATTCATAAACGACCTTGTAGCAAACTACGAGAAAAGATTTGAAATGATGAAATCTGAAATTGACCAGTCCCTTAGATTAATTGAAGAACGCGGACGAGAACAAAGAGCAATGATTTTTGAATAAAGCTATTTATCCACTTCCTTGGAAATTCCCCATAAAAGATTGAACTGCTTCCTGTACGAATCAGCTAAATTTTTGTTTTCGATTATAATTGCGTAATTCGGATTGCCCCATATTATGATCGTGAATTTATTCCCGTAAACATATATAGGAGTTGGGTTAAAAGCCTTTTCCAGAATCCATCTGTACTGCGTCTGAGGACCTTCGACAAAATATCTGTCACCTTCCTTGATCAAAACCCTTTCCTTACATTTCATTTTTCGCATCTTTTTGAGATATTGACTCAAAGCGATCTTGTCTTCCTCCATATACCTTTTCTCATTCACTCCTGAAATCAGAACTTCTCCTGGTTTTTTTTCGAATTCTTTTATTATATCCCTCAATACAGTTTTTACAATACCTTTTCCCTTAAACATCTCCATGAACGTATCTTCTCTCGGAAGTTTTGTTAGATTTATAAGATCCGGCAGAATTGATCTGAATTTTTCTTCCTTCTCCTTAAGATATTCTACTATCTTCTCAGGATGAATTCCCTGGAAATATTTTTTATTGTTCTTGATGACAAAACTAACGAACCCTTTTTCGAGCAATCTTTCCAATGCGTCATACACTGCCTGCCTGTGAAGGCCAGATCGTTGAGCGATCTCGTTAACAGAAATAGATCCCTTGTTCAAAAGAGTAAGATATACCTCGATCTCGTTATTGGTTAGTCCCAGTTCTTTCAGGATTCCCTTTTCCATGATAAAAATATTCCGGAAAGTTATTTAAGTTTGTCGTAAAAACTTTTACTGCAAATAAATATAAATATATTTTAACATTTTCTAATCATGTTTATAAAATACGTCTTACCGCTGATTTTTGCGGTGTCTTTATCGCAATGTACCGAGAAGAAAAATTTGCCACCCAATGAATTTTATAATTATGGTGCAGATAGAAAACAAATAACAACTTACATCGATAGATACCCATTCGGGAGTCTAGACGAGGTAATTGTGGGCGGGGGGAAAGAACCAGAATTTTTTAAGATTGATGATAGAAAATTTCCCGAATATGAGAAAAAATTCAGGAAGTTGTATAAGTGGTACGTTGATTGCTGGGAAAAGAAAAATAAAGAAAATAATTAATTTTACATTTTTTGTGCCAATTTGGGTGACAATCTGGGTAAGTTTTTAAATAGTGTCGAGAGAATTACATTTCATGTGTGGTATAATAGGATATGTTGGAAACAAGGAAGCATCACCAATACTTCATGAAAGTTTAAGAAAACTTGAATATAGAGGATATGATTCCTACGGATTTGCAACAATAGACAAAAACAAGGTATGGATAAGAAAAGGAAAAGGTAAGATAAGTGATGCTGGGTTTGAAAAAATACCAGGAACAATCGGCATTGCTCATACAAGATGGGCAACACATGGTAATGTTTCTAAAGCAAATTCTCATCCACATCTTGACTGTCAGAAAAAACTTGCAATAATACATAATGGTATAATAGAAAATTTTGACAAGCTCAAAAAAGGTCTTGTGAGAAGAGGCCACAAATTACGTTCACAGACTGATAGTGAGATAATAGCTCACCTGCTTGAAGAAAACATGGATGCTGGTCTTGAAAATGCTCTCAAAAGAGTTATGGGAATAATTGAAGGCAGATCTGCTATTTTAGTCGTTAAAGATGATTTTGATGGAATTGTAGCTGCAAGAAAGGGTTCACCTATCATAGTTGGTGTTGGTGATAATGAGTATTTTATTGCATCAGACATTCCTGCTTTTTTGAAAAAAACAAACAATGTCATGTACATTGATGATGGTGAAATGGTTGTAATTGAAAATGGCAAAACTCCAAGATTTGTAAATATCGAAACCGGGAAATCTATCTCAAAGAGATTGATAAAAATAGACTGGGACACAACACAGGCAGAAAAAGGGGACTATGCACATTTCATGATCAAGGAAATTATGGAACAAAAAGAAACAATTTTACGTGCCATAAATCAAGATGATAAGGAAATACAAAAAGTTGCAAAAGCAATAAACAATGCTTTTGGTGTGTTTTTAACAGGTTGTGGTACTGCTGGAAATGTATGTCACACAGGTGAATATATCTTTTCAAAAATAGCAAAAAAACATGTTAATTATGCAGTATCATCAGAGTTTCCAAGTTATGACGATTTCATTGCAAAAAAGACACTTGTATTAACAGTTTCACAAAGTGGGGAAACTGCTGACTTGTTAGAAGCTGTAACCGATGCAAAAAAGAAAGGTGCTAAAGTAATATCACTTGTTAATGTAAAGGGATCAACACTTGACAGGGTGTCTGATTCAACATTTTTGATAAACGCTGGTCCCGAAAAAGCAGTTGCTTCAACAAAGGCGACAACAGCTCAGCTTGCAATAATGTATCTTTTAGCATATGCTTCAGCAGGGAAACTCAATGAAGGTAAAAGAATGCTTCTTGACGTTGCTTCAAAAACAAACGACATGCTTAATCCAAGATATGATGAAAGAATAAGAAAAATTGCAGAAAAAATATACAAGAAAAAAAACATCTACATAATAGGAAGATCCACAAACTATCCAATGGCTTTGGAATCAGCAATAAAGATAATGGAAGTTAGCTACATACACGCACATGGCTTCGCAGCCGGTGAATTAAAACATGGTCCAATAGCATTGATAGACAAAGGAGCGCCTGTCATAGTTCTTTGCGGTGATGAATCTGATAAAGATTCTATAAGTAATGCGATGGAAGTAAAAGCAAGGGGCGGATTAATAATCGGGGTAGGACCGAAAAAATACGATGTATTTGATCACTGGATCAAAACTCCAGATGTCGGTGTGGGTTCACCAATGGTAAATATAATACCTGTTCAATTACTTGCATACCATCTTGGTGTTTTAAGAGGATGTAACATAGACATGCCTCGTAATTTAGCCAAATCAGTAACTGTTAAGTAAGTTTAAAAGCGAGTAAGAACAAATTATTATTATGGCTGCAGATATTCTAACAAATCTTGTAACAGGCCTTGGTGTAGATTTCGCCAGCCCAATAACACTTGTCATAAACCTGATAGTTTCTACAATAATTGGTGGAATTGTTCTTCTAATACTTGTAGAAATATTCGGCAAGAAATTCTCAGAGGAAGTTCAGCCTGCAAATGCCTTTTTGGTTGTTCTAATAATCAATCTCATAAACCTGATTGGCGTTATGGCTTTTATAGTACCGATGATATCATTTGTACCATTCCTTCCAGTGCTATTGCCAATAATAATCTGGATAGTGATGATTAAACTATTCTTCAAAGAAATGAGCATAGTACATGCAATAATGGTCGGTGTTATTGGATGGTTACTTAGTATATTCCTCATCCCATACATTGTTGGTATGGCAAGTGGATTTATACCGAGCTTTTGACAATTTCAGCACTTAGGTGAGTGAAATCCGAATCAGTAATTTTAACTTTCACAAACTTACCCATAATATTTTTTTCACTCTCAACTACGACTGGTTTGTATGACTCGTTTCTTCCAACATACTGATTTTTAGTCTTACCTTTTTCATTGACTAAAATTGTACACTCCTTAGATATCCATTTTTTGTTTTGCTCTCTTACAATTCTTTTAACAATTGGTCCAAATGCTTTTGATCTTTCTTTTATTACATTGCTTGTCAGCTGTTTTAGCTTTGCAGCTTCAGTTTTTGGTCTTAACCCAAACTTTGAAAAGTTCACGGCATCCGGCTTAATCCTTTCCATCAATTCACATGTCTTTTCAAAGTCACTGCCGGTTTCTTCAGGAAAACCTATAATAATATCTGTTGCAATAGAAAGATCTGATACACCATTTCTTAGGACCGTTACCATGTTTTCAAAATCTTTTACAGTATATCCTCTTTTCATTTTTCTGAGAACAGAATCAGATCCTGTCTGGACCGGTATGTGTAAAAATTTGTAAATTTTTTCATCATTTAAGATATCAATCAATTTTTCTAGAATAGGCTTTGAGTGTGTCGGATTCATCATACCAACACGTACGCGAAAACACCCTTCAATTTTTACAATACTTTCAAGTAAAACAGTAAGATTAGAATCAATATCAATACCATAGCATCCACAATCTTGTGAGGTTATCCATATTTCTTTGCATCCGTCTTTGACAGATTCTTCAACTTCTTTTGAAATACTTTTTATTACTCTTGATTTGAGTTTACCTCTTGCAAGTTTAACAGCACAATATGTACAGTTACCAAGGCAGCCTGATGATATTTCCGTTATTCCAACAAGTGGATTTACTCTTGATTTAGTAAATTTATTTTCAGAATTTTCAATAAAATTTACAACACTTTCAGAATCGTGGGAAGACAAAAAATCCGCATTTGGTGCAAGTTTTTCAAATATTCCAATATCAGTTCCGCATCCTGCTATGATCAGTTTTTTGTCAGAGTATTTTGAGACAATTAATTTTATTTTATCCCTTATTTTGTTTTCAGTTGGGCTTTTTACTATGCATGTATTGATAAGAATAATATCTGCTTTTTTCGGGCTATCCACCTTTTCGTATCCATTTGCAAAAAGAATACCTTCCATAGTCTCAGTATGTGATTGGTTTGCAGAGCATCCGTATGTTTCGATATAAACGTATTTCATAATGACAATTGAAAAAGAGTATTTTTAAAATAAATTTGCAACTAATCCTTTGTTATTATCATCTGAATGTTCAGATTTGCGCCTTCCTGAAGTATCCTTTCGTTTGCTGTCCATCTCTGGCTCTTTCTGAGAACAGTGTCACATCTTGGTCCAAATACTATACGGTCGCCTCCCATAACAGTCCAGTTATCAGGTTCGATTATCATGCAATATTCAAAATCTTCTTTTATTATGGTGTCTATGAGTTTTGGAACAATTTCCATTGACAGATTCCTGCACGTTACACCACCACAGTTTCTGTATGATGTCATGTAAGCACATGATATGGTTGAAGATATTGTATCGCAATAACCTCCATGCCCAGTTGTTCTTCTAAGGGTTGAGAGAAGTATATTGTGGGCATACAAATTGTTGTAATCCTCGTATTCTGTCTTAAGTGACGAAATTACAATGAATATTCCTATTGCCATGAATATGACTATCATAAGTACAATGAGTATCATGCTAGTTTGACCTTTTTTCACCATATTTTCACCTGCTGTACAACCCCACTTTTAAAAGACCTATATCCACTTCTCCTGTGGTTTTCCTGTATATATTTACAGGTAGCTCGAAAATTACTGCAGGTCTGTCAGTTTTACAGTAACTCCACTTACCACACAACGGATAGTTTTCATCATTGCACTCATTTTTGAATTCCAACGATTCAATCTCTGCGAACCATCCACCTCCATAAAGGCTTTCTAAGTCTGCACATGTTATGGCAGTTAGTTTCGAATCTTCCATCATCGAACCTTCTTTGAAAGTATTTTTGTTTATGTACGGTGAATTGGTAAAGGCACGCAACAGAAATTCGGCTCTATCATAGAAAACTTTTTCTTGATCTGATTGCACGCTTGTTATTTGCCATGCTGTAAGTAACAGTGTTGCTATTACTATAATTAAGACTACAAAAAAGCTAAGTAATATGTATTCCATTATCTGAGCTTGTCCCTTTTTCATACACACCCCAACATTTCTAACTGTCTGTGTATTTTTTCAGTATTTTTGATATATTCTGAAAACTCTGCTGCAGAACTTTCACTTTCTGAATTAAGATTTGGTATCGATTCTTTGAGTTGACCAAGAGCGTGTCTGAAGTTTGAAATTTCCGTTCCACACCTCTTGTTCAGTTCATAATCATTCAATATCAGACTTGACTCTCTTGTTGTAATGTCTATTGCAACAGAAAGTTCACTGATGAATTTCTTATTCATGTGTGTGTAAAGTTGTTCTCCGCCTAAAACAATCATTACAATATCTAACCCATTTTTGTAGACATAGTATTTGTATTCGCCATTCTTTTCTACGCGAACACGCCCGATATTATCATCCTCTCCTGGTATTATAACAAATTCTCCACTACCTGAACCGTCTGATATTATAATAACTTTGTAATCTTCCTCTCTAAAATAATCCATGTTCTCGCACATTTCAAATACGATTTCCATAGATTTGCTGCTTGGAATTATTTTTTGCAAAAATCTGTTTCTCTCCCATCCGAACCAAAAATCTGTACCCTCACACCCAAGACCAATTTTAGTTTTAATTCCCGTATTTTCGGTTGACGGGAAATACATACTCGTGTTTGTTAGAATGTTCCAAACTTTTTCTTTATCGTCCAACGGTATGAAAATTATTTTCGTTTCAGGTAGCATTTCTATGAAATAAAATTTCCACCACCCGATATCATATTCATTTCTTGTAACAGAGAATTTACTTCCCGCTGATGTGATAATTGGTAGCGGTTCGACGTCAAAATGTGCTATTATGGTTTCCATATATGGTGCACGGAAACTCAATATTTCAGAATCTTTCATTTCAAAATCTGTGGATATTCCTGTAGTGTAAACATCCTCTATCACTTTTTTCAGATTCACAAGAATTGATACCTGTCGGGACGATTCACCTATTTCCATATATGAACCGGAAAACTGCATTACAAGTATGAGTATAAATGCCGATATTATCAAACCAATGATTATTTTAAAGACCTGAAATACACTTATCATACTGATATCGCCTTAGAGATCAGAAAGACTGATTTCAATCCTGCTTCCCATGTTTCTTAGTACTGTCTTTTCTTTGGTTGTTATACAGAAATTTTCAACTGGTCTTAATTTACTTACAGTGTAGCCGTCATAACTTCCATCATCTTTTAGAAGAACAACATTGTGCCCATTGCTGGAAACAAGATCACTGATAAAATCATTTGTCATCCATCCACCCTTTTTATTTTCTATTTCAGGATGTTGCGGATCCACAAAACACACCCTTTCGACACAACTTGGGACAAGCACAATTAATTCTATTGACGATCCTTGTGAAAAAGTCCTAACCTTATCAACCGCCTTTTCGATGTTGATCATTTCCTGCCCTATATGCGATTCGCAGCTGACTTCTATTACTGACCCAATATTTTGCATTCCGAATACAATAAGCATTCCCATTACTATGATTGCAAATATTATCCCGAAAATCAACCCTACATTCATATAATTAAATAAATGTAGGAGGGAAGATAAATACTATCTTACCCTTCTATTGAAATAGTTACTGGATGAGGACTTCCCCAAATATTAACTGATTCTATCGTACAGTCTTCTGGGTCGCCTGCTTCTGCCGCAGTTGTACCATAACATGCATACGCTTTGAACAAGTAATTTCCTTGTGGTGTATTAGATGGTATGTCTATCGCCATGTCAACGTTTGTTGATGCTGCCGGGTCGATTGTTGTTGCATCTCCCGGTACAAGTACCCATTTTTGCATATCGTCAGTATCAAGTGAAGTATCTGTTGATGAAGATATTACGCTTATTACATAGAATAACTTCCTTCCCTCTTTGTCATTATTTTTGATACCTGCAGACATTATAATCTTGCTTCCCGGATCAAGTGTGTATCTTGATGGCCAGATAGCAAAATTCTTGTCCGATGTTCTGAACACTTTTGATATTTCATCCTGTGCCTGTTGTGTGAGGTCTACTGTAAGTGGTTCAAGACCTGTGAAAAAACCTTGTATCCAATATATTGTAAGGCTCAGGAGAACAACTGCGAAGACGACTGTAATGATGAACCCAAGACTCATCTGTATTGCGCCTTTCCTTTTCATATATATAATTTAACTGAGCCCGTATAAAAATCATTTCATATAAACAATATAACAGGTGATGTAATATTCTTAGTAATATTGGAAAGAAAAAAAAACAGTTGACTCTCAATCACTTTCTGGCAATATTTTTTATAATCTCGTTTTCGCTATGGTTTTTCTCGGGTTTGTATACACGGGATGACATTACCGGATACATCGCTGCCACCAACAATCCGCCAATCGGCTATCTGGATGTTGCAAAGTGTACGTATGCATCCGGATGGGCGAAAGACCCGGACACGCTTGGCGCGATTTATGTGAACGTTCACATCGACAGCAGCGGCCCCTTCCGTGTAAAGGCGGATAAGTACAGGTCTGATGTTGGCAACCACAAATATACCTACACTTATTCGAAGCAGGTGCTCAATACAGTATGCGACGGCGGGTCGCATAAAGTCTATGCTTATGGGATAGACGATATGGGTGACGTGCTAATAACGAAACTCACTGGTTCCCCAAAGACAATAAGCTCCTGCGGTTATTACAAGGAGAAAGGCAGTCTCTATGCATGCTGTCCTGACAAAAACAACATACTGGATTCAAGCGGAAAATGTATAGACCCCATCACGATTTGCAACGCGGACCATACAGACTACTACGGCATATGCACCGAGAAATGTGATGCTTCAAGTACGTGTGAAGGGAAAAAACCCTATGACAGCCTCCCATCATGCGGTAGCGGTGGCAAGACATTCATACTTGACAGATGTAGTAATCTTTGCAGACCCATTGACAGAGGAACGGTTATCTGCGAATCCAGTTACGATTGCAGCTCAGATTCTGAATGCGATGGCAAGGCTCCCGGGACAGGCTCATGCGACAGCAACTGTAAATACGCCCCTCCTGAATACGCCTATTATAAAAAAGGCATAAAATTCGAAGAAGGTGGCCACGAACAAATGACTGATGTAAATGATAAGGCAACCTGTTCTGGAGAGAAATACTGCGTTCACGGTGGAAAATGCCATACCACCGGGACAAAGATTGACGTGGACGGTGACGGTGACACTGAATACTGCGGAAGCGGTCAGAAATGGTACGAAGTTGATTCATACGGTTATGGTCTTTCGGCTTATCCCAATTATTACTCATACCTTTGCGATGCCACCATGGGACCTGATAGGTGGAATATTGGAGGAGATACTGTTTCAGCCAAGGATGATGTGACAGGATGGGATCACTGCTGTGGAGATGACGAAGGTGAATATCTGATAACCTATGAAGGAAAAACAGTATGCTGTGATTCGTACACGGACATTATCGATTCTGTTGGAAACTGTATTGATAACCTTGATCTCTCCGGACCGCCTGATGCGGACAAGGACCCCGAGGGATTGCTCGAAATCTCGAACTGTAATAAGATTGAGGGTTGGGCCAAGGACCCGGACAACGATAACCCTGTTAAAATTAGACTCTATCTGGATAAAGGATCTTCAGGCGAATACTACAAGGAGATTATCGCTGACGACTACAGAATTGATTTGAAATCCGGGGGGATAGGAAATGGTTATCATGGATTTACTTATGCTTACGGTAGAAACGCGCTTAAGGTCATATGCGACGGTAAAAGCCATGAAGTAAAGGTGTATGCCGTCAACGAGTTCAGCGGAGACAAGATAGAGCTTACAGGTTCCCCAAAAACAATCTCATGTAGACACTACATGGAAAACGGCGATGCTTATGGGTGCTGCCTCTCCGACTACGTTCTGAATTCAGAAGGAAAGTGCATTCCTGTTACAGATGACGACGGAATAATAAAAGATGAATCCGGGATAGGAGGGGGAGGCGATACATGGTCTCCATGTCCAGATAAATGTTTAGCTGGAGAACAGGGAAAGTCAACCTGCCAGAGTGTCTGCGAGACCAAGTGTGCTGAAACCACAGCGAAATATACAGCAGGTTACGTCAGCGGATGTGACACACACTGTGAATGCGAAAGCGATTGCAGAAAAAGATGTGAAAGTTCCACGCCTGGCGGCGAGTGCCCCAGTGATTGTGTTAAAGGAAAAACTCATGCAGAGTGTACATACTGGTGCGAACATGACTCAAACTGTGATAAATGTAAATGTGAGGAAGAATGTGGAAAACTTAATTTACCCAAACCGAAACCGGATTGTTACCAAGAGAGAACAAGTTACGAATCATGTTTTTCCAACTGTGACGGTAAAGATCCGGAAAAATGTGATCATGCGAACAATCCTGATCTGGCCTCCTATTGTAAAATAAGATGCTGCAACGACTTCCCAAACCATGAAGAATGTAATGTAGATGAAGAAACTTCCGACTGTGATTACTTAAAAAATAATTATTGGGACTCTGAAAGCAAAATTGATAAGTTTTCAAGTTGCAGGGGTTTGTGTGCCTCGAAATCATGCTCTTTTGTTGAAGATAATTGCTGCACTTTATGTGCGAAAAAATTCAATAACGGAAATACAGATATTTGTAAAACGTGTAACGGTTGGTGCGACCCTTGGGTCAAGGGGGAGTGTGGTATAGGAGGAGATTATTGTGATAAGGGAAAAAGATTTTATTCAAGAAAATGTCAAGGGGACAATGATTGTGTAACTGAAAAATGCCAAGTAGATATTAACTGCCCAAAAAGTGATAAAAATGTTGATGACCTTTGCGCGTACTGTCTACAGAATTTAATGACAGCTGGAAATCCACGTACCTTTGAAGAGGCATGTTCAGAATGCGCTGATCCTGATAATGAAGAACAATCTGATTTATTACCTTGTTTAAACGAAGATCACTGTAAAATGGTCAAACATTTAATACAGGAAAAAATTTGCTTCCTTCCCGGAACCAAGATTTCTACCCCTAAAGATTTCAAGAACATAGAAGACTTCGAAGTCGGCAATTACGTTCTTTCGTACAATGAAGAAACCGGTGAAAACGGGGTCTCAAGCGTCTCAGAAACTTTCGTTCATGGAGCAGATGAATACATGATAATCAACGGAATCCTGAAGGTAACTCCCAACCACCCGATGTGGATAAACAACGAATGGAAGGAAATCAACGAAGCGAAGGAAGGGGATGTTCTTAGGAACGTTGATGGAGAAGATGTTCTTGTCAAAACAATCGAAACAGTTCTAGAATCAGCTACAGTATACAACCTTGAGGTTTCTGGGACACATACATATTATGCTGATGGGTTGCTTGCGCACAACAAAGCAGAATGTGAGGATGATTCGGAATGCGTTAACGGATTCTGCAATGATTTTGGATTTTGTGAGGGATATAGTGATGAACCATCTGGGGATGAGTGCACGGATACGTGCTGGAGCAAGGGATATGAATGCGACGAATGGGATATATGCGGGAATACAGAATACTGCGGTTCTTGCGGAACTGATGAAGAATGTGACAACTGGGGTAAATGCGTGAGCGGGACCGTGACAACCTGCAGGTGTGAAGAGGTTGTAGATCAGGTATGCGGAACATGCGGCTGTGACAACAATCAGGTGTGCCATAGAACTATTTGCGATCCACCTGGTTGTAGCTCAGATCATGGTGATTCCACGTGCATGCATGATCCTATGTGCACAAGCGGCCAGGATGGATGTTTAAGTGATTTTGACTGCCCGGGTGATCAGATATGCGATTTTGGAACCGGTGAATGCTACGAAGATAATAGTGGCGGAATAGACGATTGCTCTGATTGGGGATTTTTCGAATCGATCTGCTGTTTCTTTTTTGGGTGTGATGCACAAGCTGCCTAATTTATACTTTACTGTGGAGTCAGTTCAGGACGATTGGATACAAAAGTAATTAAAAACATTTGCAACAAATAATATATCAGGTGATGTAATATTCTTAGCAAGATTGGAAAGAAAAATAAACAGTTGACCCTAAATCACTTTCTGGCAATTATATTTATACTCTCATTTTCGTTATGGTTTAGCTTGGGAATTTACAATAATGATCCCTTTCTAGCTAACGGTAATTCAGTTACACGAAATACTGTGAGTATTGATACTGATATCACAGGTTATGCTACTGCCGGTAATAGTGTACCGATTGGAAATCTTGATGGTGCTACATGTACATATGCGGGTGGTTGGGCCAAGGATCCTGACACAACGAATGCCATAAGCGTACACATGTATTTCGATAACCAAGGAGCTTTTGGAACAACTGCCAACAAAAACAGGACAGATGTCGGGCTTCACGCGTTCCATTATGTATACTCAAAAGATGTACTCAAGATAATATGTGACGGCGGATCTCACAACGTATATGCTTATGGAATAGATGACAAGGGAGAGGTCGGGATGAATACCAAACTCATAGGTTCTCCTAAAACAGTAAGTTCTTGCGGGTATTACAAGGAGGAAGGAACCAAATACAAATGTTGTAGTTCCAATAATCACATCCTTGATTCATACGGTAATTGTATTAATTCTGTTGACCTTTGTGAAGAAGATAGGACAAAAGGCGGGGTGTGCGATATTGAATGCGGTGCTTCCATTTGCCACGGGAACAAGCCTGGTGACAGCATACCTTATTGTACCATGGGGGGAAAGTACTACATACTTGACAGGTGTGATAGCCGTTGTATGCCTGTTGACCGTGTTACTCCTATATGCGAATCAGGTTATCAATGCTCTGCTGATGATCAATGTGATGGCAAAACTCCGGGGACGGGCTCGTGTACGAGCGAATGCAAGTACATTCCTTCAACGATTAACTATTACAGGAAAGGAATAATTTATGAGGAAGGTGGAAACACCCAGATAAATAATCAAAATGACAAATCTAACTGTCCTACTGATAAATACTGTGTCCACAGCGAAAGATGTTACGGGATAGGGACACTCAGAGACGTTGACGGCGACGGTGACAAAGAATATTGCGGATCATACCAGAGATGGTTTGAAGTTGATTCTTACGGTAAAACGGCAAGCGATTACCCCGCATCAAGACTTTCAGTTCTATGTGATAAATTGATTGGACCTGATAGGTGGAATATTGGAGGAGATGCTGTTTCAGCCAAGGATGATGTGACAGGATGGGACCATTGCTGCGGAGATGATGAAGGTGAATATTTCATAACCCACCAGGGCAAGACAGCTTGCTGTGATTTCCAAACCGATATACTCGATTCAAGCGGAAAATGCATTGTCCCTCCACCAGAACTTCCGCCTGTGGAACCTGTAACAGATACAGTTCCAATTGGTTATCTCGACGATGCCAGTTGCTCGCGTGCGGCAGGATGGGCTTATGACCCTGACACAACGAATGCCATAAGCGTTCATATCTATTTTGATCCCGGTAGCAACCAGATGGTAAAAGGGACTACTGCAAACAAATATAGGTCAGACCTAAATAATGCAGGAATAGGTAACGGATATCATGCTTTCAATTACAACTACGGCAAGGATGTACTGGAGAAAATATGCGACGGAAAATCCCATGTAGTTCGGGCGTATGCAATAAACTACCCGACCGATCCTACAAAGAACAAAGAGCTAAACAAATCCTCAAAGACAATAAACTGCGGTTTCTTCAGGGAAAACGGCGATGAGTATGCGTGTTGCCCTGAGAGCAGCCAGGTTCTTGACGAAGGCGGTAGATGTATAGAAGAAGCGGTCGAGGGATGTAGGGATTTTGACGAAGGGCAAAATTACGAAACAAAGAGCTATGTTACATATAACGGAGCAGCGTACAATGACAGATGCGTTCTCGGTATACTCAAAGAATTTTACTGCCAAAATGATGTCATGAGATATCAAATGTATGACTGCAATGATATTAATAAGATATGTGATGACGGAAGATGCATAATCAATAAGACCAACATGACAGGAATAAATGAAACCAATAGAACAGATTCAATACTAAGCGGTGGCGGAACTGGTGGAGAAGATAAAGAATGCCCATTAGGAAAAATATGTTGCGTACCGGAAGATGGTGCAGATACTGGTGCTTGCGGTGACGAAGAAAAACTAAAAGAAGACTGCAATGGGAGAAGAACAGAATCAGAATGCTTAGAAGGGGATCAGGATTGCTGTGGATGGGTAGGTATTGGCGGTGAAGAGAGCGAATATGATAAGTGTCAAAAAATTCCAAATGCATACTGGTCGGAAATTCGGGAGAAATGTTTTTGTGAAAATGGATACGTATGGAATGATGATAATACAGTCTGTGTAAAAGATGACACAAGTGGTCCATGTTCTGGGTCGCCTTCTATAAAAGAGTCTTGTCTAAGTGAAGGAGGTACGTTAGTAGAATTTGGAGGGGCGTGCAAATGCGATTGCCCAGGTGACGAAAAAGCATATGATGAGAATACAAAGAAATGTAAAAATGTTGAGTGTGACGCTGACGGTAAAGCACCTGGTGATGAATGCGATTATAAATGGGTTCCTGGACAGGGATATGAGAAAGGGATATGGGGACTGAAAGAAAGTCTCAAATATGAATGGTACGGCTATGTCGGTAATCCTTGTGAATGTAAAGAAAAGAGCGGAGGAGAAGCACTTCCGTGTTTCCTATCAGGCACGAAGATTTCAACCCCTTACGGATTCGAGAACATAGAAGACATCAAAGTCGG
>DAOWAL010000118.1 GCA_030634615.1 Candidatus Aenigmatarchaeota archaeon
CATCATCATTTTCATATTCATACCCATTGCATCCAAACTTTCCAACAAATGGTCTAGTTCCATACGGTCGTGGATTGCCTGGTGTATCTTCTTTTTTAGTGAATGAAGTCATTGGCAGATGCTTTGATTTGAAAAGCTCATGTTCTAAATGTATAGCTCCTAATTTAGCAACCATTTTTTTGTAATGTCTCTTACCTTTGGATTCGAAATATCCACCATTTAAATTATAATTTTTGAAACCTAAATTGCACGAGCATTTTTGTACCTGCATGTGAGTACGTTAGAATATTCTTTTATAATATCATTGTGTATGTAGAATTTGCTGAATTATTCTCTGAAATATTTACATTTATCACATTTTCCAGGTGGTGCTAGAGGATCTTTGGCATTACCAGATCCTGAACATTCATAACCCATTGGTAATCCACCGTAGACTGGGAGTATGTCAATAGCGTCATTTACTTCTTTATTTTCAAATACAGTTTCAATGTCTAAAGTATTACCAACTGTTTCCCCGATCTTTACTCCTTTATCGAGTAACACAAAAATGTGTGGAAAAGATTGTCCAATTTCTTTATACCCTTCACGAAAATTTTCAAAATTAAGGAAAATTCCATCTGCTGAATTATTTTTTGTGACACCCCCAGTGAGGTCTGTATTCATGTCAAAGCCAATATCGCAAACGTATGGGAAATCTAATTTTTTTCTTTTAGACATGTAACTACTTTAGAATAGTTATTTATAAAACAATATCATCTACTTGGACCAATTGTTTTATCAACTTTCATGTGTCTTGCGACAAGTGGTGTTGCGTTTTTAGTGGCATCGTACATATCCCATGCAATCTTTCTATACGATATGTGACCTTCAGGTCCTGACCTAAGCTTGACAAAGTTGTACAGGTCACGCAGGTTCATAGAAATTAATACCCTCTTTTTGTACGCAAGTGGTACAACATATTGTGCTTCCTTAGGATATTCCTTTGACATTGTTTTGAATACATTATCTGCTGCTTCCATACATTTCACAAAGTCTTTTTCAAAACCAGCATCCTTGATTTCAGGTGGAATATCATAGCCGTGTTTTGTTGTTAAATCCTGATTTGTCTGGGTACACATCCTGTGTCGTTGTATGTCACGGAATGCTCCATAATCAACTAGTATATCAAAGGTATAATTAACGTGTTCAAGTTCTCTCATTGGTCTGTCGTGTTTACCCATTCTCTTTAGATACTCGTCCAGCACTTCTTCTTTTTCTGTTCTTGTCATGTGTTCTACTTTGTGGAAAATGTCTTCGTATTTGTGATCTGAATATCTGTAAAGAATGGAAGCGACAAGTTTGTTGTCAGCTTCGGGATCATGATGTACTAAAATAACGTTATCATGGCCTTCCCTTTTCAGTGGTTTAATGTCATGGTGAGCTAACTTTTCCATAACTTTGTTAGTCTGTTCCATATACTCGTTTTCCCTCGCGTACTTGATGAGCGTTGGGATAACTTTTGTGGTTTCTCTTCTCACACCTTCCCCAATCGCCTTCATCTCAGAAAGCGGACTTGATAACATCTTTGTGACACCATACTCTATTGATCTGGCGTTTACTGTCATACCAAGATTTGTGAGTGTGGATGCGGGAAGAAGATATCTTGCAACATCGCATGCCCTTGCCTTTGTTACCGATTCATACAACCTGTCGTTTTCGCCTTCCTTTTTAGGATGTTTTTTCTTCATATATTCAACCATTTTTGGCATTATGTCACAGTAAGTATCGAAAAGCATGTTGCATGTTTTTTCATAAATTTCCTTGGCCTCGCCTTTCAGGTTTTTCGGCTTGTAGTAAGTGTTTCTGTCAAATACCTGATACCTTGTTGACTTCTCGGTGTATGATGCAAGGCGGTTGTCCTCGATGACCTTGGTTGCGAGAATTGATACATTTTCCATTGCAATGCTTGCAACAGCATGTTCAGCAACACTTGAATGGCCATAACCAACAACCCATCTTTCATGGAACTGTTTGGCCTTCTCTTTTGCCTGATCGTAATCCAATCCCTTGTTTTTGAAACTTGTTATAAGGTCTCCCATGTCAAGTTCCTTGCTCTTTATCAACTTCAGCAGGTTCTTTCGGAAGCTGGCAGGACTTCTTGAAACATAAGCAAAAAGCACCGCCACGACTTCAGGTGGCAGATTATATATTACGTATATATCGTCGTCTATGCTCGAAACATGATTGTTCAGAATCTCGATATCTTCCTTTGAAAATGTCATACTAAACCCTTAAAGTACAATGATATTTCAAATTTTATAAACATTTGCATATTTGAATATCGGGTTTGTTTGTAATATCTTTATTTAAAATTAAATATGATATTCGTTACATGAAAAAAGAATATTTACCTAAAAAAATGATGGAAGCTTTTTCTACTTATCTGTCTAAAAAATTCCTCAAAAATGATGGTTATACATTGAAATCATATATTGGTAACAGTTCAACGAATTCGGATATTTCGCCACGTATTGGACATTTTGAATTGGTTTCTGCTGTAAATGCTCCAATACCTTCTGACAACGTGCTTAAAGATATTGTGAAAAAATTTTACAATGGTAATAACATAGGACTAAAAGAAGATGATTATAGCCTCCTTTTTCATGTTAACGATGAAATAGACCATATTGTTTCTGTTACTCCTGGTGACACATCAAGAATATCTGTTATTGAATTTGAACTTTAATATTGTGAATATCATCAGTTCAAAATTTAAACCACTAAACCAATAATTCTGCACTTAGAGGGTTTTTGCTATGTATGATGTTATAATTATTGGTGCGGGATCTGCAGGATATACCGCAGGAATTTATGCCACGCGTTTTGGAATGAAGACTCTCTTGCTTGGAACAGAGCCTGGTGGTCAGACAAACGAGGCATTTGAAATAGATAATTATCCTGGTCTTCTCAATATTACTGGTCTTGAACTCATGAAAAAATTCAGGGAGCAGGCCGAAAAACTCGGCGCTGAAGTTGCTTTCATGGACGAGGTTTTATCAATTGATAAAAAGGGTGACGGTTTTTTGGTTAAAACAAAAGGAAAAGAATACGAAACCAAAACTGTCATACTTGCAACAGGTTCAAAGAAAAGAAAACTTGGAGTACCAGGTGAAGAAGAACTTAAAGGAAGGGGTGTTGCGTACTGCGCTACATGCGATGCAATGTTTTACAAAGACAGGACTGTTGTTGTTATAGGCGGCGGCGATTCGGCAGTTAAGTCTGCAATACTGCTCACAGAGCATGCAAGCAAGGTTTATCTTGCTTACAGAAAAGGAAAGGAAAACCTTCGTTCAATGCCATCATGGTTAAAGAGACTTGATAAAAATGAGAAAGTCGAAAAAATGTTTTTTGCTGCACCTAAAAAAATAAACGGGAAAGAAAAAGTCGAATCAATTACTTTTGATCAG
>DAOWAL010000005.1 GCA_030634615.1 Candidatus Aenigmatarchaeota archaeon
TCTATCTTTATTTTGCATGGTTTTTAAACGTTTTTTAGAAATTACGTCGATTGTTTATGTTTTAAATATCCTTCAGAAAATTAAGATTATGTTCAATGTAACACAAAAGAAAGAAATATACGATCTCATAAAAAATGAAAATGCAAAAAACGTTTTTATCCAGATACCTGAAGGTCTGAAAAATAGCTCCAATCAATTGGTCAGTTTTTTGGAAAGTAAGGGGATCGATATATTGCTTTCTGTTGAACCGTGTTTTGGTGCATGTGATCTCAAAGACAGAGAAGCAAAGGCGCTAGGATGTGATTTACTTTTACATATAGGTCATAAAGATTTCGGAGTAAAGCCGGCACTTCCAGTAATTTATTATGAGTACAGTATTGATTTTGATTTTGTACCGCTTGTCAAAATAACATTAAAGCAACTAAAATCCAAGAAGATATGTCTAATTACAACTATACAATTCGTAAAATCCTTAAGAGATGTTAAAACATTCCTAGAAAAAAACGGAATCAAAACATACATTGGCGGAGAAGTTTTGGGATGTGAAGCTACGAACGCAAAAAAATACGAAAACATGGTTGATGAATTCTTGTTCATAGGATCTGGTAATTTTCATCCATTAGGGATACAGGAAAAGGTAAGTAAGCCTGTAATGTTTCTGAATGTTGAAAAGCGTACACTTGAAAATTTATCAAAAGAAAAGACAAAACTCGATGTTAAAAGGGCGATGAGAATACAAAAGGCGAAGGAACTTAATAATTTCGCAATACTCGTTTCAACAAAGCCAGGACAATTTCATCTTAAAACAGCAAAGAATGTGAAGAAAAAGCTCACTAAGATGGGTAAAAATGCATTCATAATAGTTTGTGACCAAGTAACGCCTGAAAAGCTCTTAGGACTTAAAATAGACGTAATTGTGAACACTGCATGCCCAAGGATAACTGAAGATAGTAGTCAATTCAAAAAGATTATTCTGGTTCCAGAAGATGTTGATAATTTATAGAAATCCTTCTTTCTTCTTCTGTTTCTTTTTCATGGCATTGATTTTCTTTTCGTGTTCATCTACCCATTTATCTGTTTTCAGGGCGGATTTGGCATTGTTTCCAACACCAGACGTGTTACCTACCCCAACTATTATTATGTTGCTTCCATTCTTTGATCTTTTTACAGATTCTGTAACTTTTTTGATAACATCAGGAACAGCATCCTTTATTGATTTTCTCATTGGTGTTATTGCTTCTTCGTTCTTCATTTTAACTATAACAGAATCAAGTGGAACATTTACTTTTACTGCAATAGCTTCGATGTAGGAACGTTCAACGCCGGGACCGCCCATTGCAACGCCTACGCCTTCTGCTACAGAACCTGTTTTCTCTCCTTCCATTTTTGCAGCCGCGTCTATTGATATTATTCTGGATATTTTGTTATTACTTACGATTTTTTCAACAGCTTTACCTGGTCTACCAAGTCTGCCTCCTGGACCTTTTGCTTTTATGACAAAGCAATTTCTACCTTCAATTTTCACCTTTGCCATCATTATGTTTTCTTCTACTTCAGTAATTGCAGTGTTACCCATAATCTTTGCCGCGGCTAATGGGCCAAGGGCATCTCCAACAGGTTCTCCACGAGCAAGTGTTTTTGTTCCCTTAAATATTGCTTTTGCAATTTTCTCTATCAGAGGTAATTGCATTTGGATTATAAGTGCTATCTGGTAAGATTTTGTCTGTTTGATTAGTTCAACATAATGTCTCACTATTTTTGCTATCATATGAGTTTCTATACCACCAGCAAGTCCCATCTGAAGATTTGCTTTTTTCTCAGCATCCATTTTTGGAGCGACTTGATCAACAAAATATACAAACCTTTCTCTTTCGTTTTGTATAATAACATCAAATTTTTTGACAATACCGTAAGGATCAAGAGATATTGGACTTATGACAAAGAACTCAAAAAAGTCTGAAACTGAATCCTTTAGTTTTTTGTCAGGTGTATCAGATATTTCATTAACAATGAATTTTTTTGCATTATCAGAAAGTTGCTCAAGTTCTTCTGCTGTTCTTTCAAGTTTCCACATTATCTGAGAAAGCATAAGTCTTGGATAGAAGAAGAAAAACATTCCCCAGAATGCAAGCATTACAATCCACTGAATCCAACTACCTTCCCCGCCACTAATAAGCTGAAAAATGTCCATAAGTATCATACTCTTAAGTTATATTTAAAATTTCGAAAAAGTTCCTGATTTAAATATTTTATATAGCATAGTTAAATATTATGGGGAAAGACATGAAAAAAATCATTGCAATGTCATTGGTATTTTTGTTTTTAACGAGTATTGGTGCTCAGTCTGTAAAAGCAGAAGGTGGACTCAGTGACATATTCGACATGATTAAAAAGTGGTTTGAATCGTCCCCATTTGGAAACATATTTTCAATGCCAGTTAAAAGAACTGAAACTGTCAAAATGTCATTTTATCCAGAAACATTTGGTTTTGATGTAACAGAAATTATCAACATTTCTTCAAACGAGAGTACAGTATCCGGTTTCAAAGGACACATACTTGCAAATCTAAAAGATGATGTTTTGATATCAAAATCCTCTGAAAGTTCAATAATGGTAGAACAAAAATTAGGTGAGATTACAATAAATGAACTTTCCATACCGCTTCTTGAGTTAAATGGGATGGAAATGGTGTTATCATCAGGTAACTGGACCGAATCAGCGGAAAATGGTTCAATAACAATCAAAGATTTCTTAGGAACTGTAATTATAACAAAAATTTCAATTGAACTGGAAGGGAATGTTTCAGCTACAATAAAAGGTTAATTTTATTTATCTCTCTTTGATGTCATTTCAACTATCTTTGCATAAGCAGGTCTTGTTATCAATATTCCGACAAGTACGCCTATTACTGTTGTTATTGCAAACCCTCTAACAATCCCAACACCTATCATCATAAGTGGTACCATTGCTGCTATTGTCGTTGATGCTGAACCGAATATTATGAAGAATGCTCTCTTGATTTTATCCTTTATTGTATACATTATTTTTGATTCTGTTTTTGTTGCCAGTGTTTCATCTGCTATAACTATCATGTTGTCTACGCCAACACCAATTGCCGCTATTATACCGCCTATTGCAGGCAAATCAATTGTCCATGAAAGCATACCAAGCATTGGTATAAGAAGTGCACCAACCCATGCTATTGGATCTATTTCGTATTTTTTCCACCAAGCCGCAGATATGATCGCAAAATTAAGCACCAAAACAGTCCCCCAAATGAACCAGTCATTGTTTGCCGCAATACCAAGAATTATAATAACTTCAGATAAACCGATAAGTACAAGCGGTATAACAATTCTCAGTTTCTTGTATCTGATAAATGTGATAATTAAGACAACAAGTGCTGCAAGACCCGCTGCATATAATGCAGAAACGACAAATCCCTTGCCAAGTGTTGGAGATATTACCCCAACTGACACTGTTTCTAAACTAACCGGAAGTGCACCGGACCTCAGTATTGTCTGAAGGCTCATCTTTTCCGAAAGCGCATCTTCTCTTGTTTCACGTGATCCTGTTATCTGAGGAGTTGTGTAAACCTTTCCTCCGAGTGTTGATGCTATTCTCAAATCAGATACAATCTGCCCATCCAAGTAAAGCAATATTTTTGAATCCTTAAGGTAATAATCACCTGAATTGAAATCAAGTTGCGATGGTATTCCTGTTGTTATTTTTGCAAATCTTTCTGCACCTGCCTCAGAAACGAGCACGCCGAAATAAAATTCAAAGAAATTACCCCTTGGCATAATACCAGAATGCTGTGCGTCGTTGTAAACAAGTTCTATGTCTTCTCCACGATACGCTGTACCTATGAACATTAACTCAGTTTCAGATGTTGTGTTAAGTAACTGGAAATCTATATCATCCAGTGTAAAAGAATCGTTCATTTCAATTGTTATATCACCAATCTTGACACTACCATCTTCAAAATATTCAACATCATATTTGTTAGCACCAAGATCAAACACACCTTTTCCGTCTTTAAGAAAAACTGGTTTTGTTAACTTGGCCTCAAAGTGCCCTTGTTTTGATAAAAGATTCTCAACTATGTCTCTACCAAGACCGGAAGCTTCAATTTGAACATAGTGTTCTCCACCTATTCCACTAACAGACAAGAACTTTATTTCACGAAGACCATAAATATTCGCCCTTGTCTGAAGTGTAGATATAATTTGATCTATCATATCGGCAGAAGAATTTTCAACTGGTTTCATCAAAATCCTTGTTCCGCCCTTTATGTCAAGACCGAAATCAAGATTTAATTTATCTATGTCTATAACATCTATTCCAACTGTTTCATTGATAAAAAAATCGTAATCCATTTTGTTCAATGTAAGTGTGATATTGCCAGAATAATCTTTTAGTAAATCATTCCACTCATCAACACTCATAATTTTCTGTCCATTGACGTGTGTTATTACCATGCCCTGCTGGAGTACGCCTTTTGCTGGAGAAAGTTCTGAAACATAAACTATTTGAACTCCATTATATTGAGGTTTTAAACCTATTGCAAGTATCCCTGCAACGACCATTATCAGCAACAAAAGTAGTCTCCAATGTTTCAGCATTATACCAAACCTCTCTTTTCACAATACCATTTGAGTATGACAGAGTTCATAAGCCATGTGTTCATTATGTCAAGTACAAGACCTATCAATAGCACCATTGCTATCTGTGAAAGAACTGGTGATATTGATGAAAGGAAAAGTGCGCTCATTGCACCTATGGATGTTATGGTCATTGTAAGTCCTGTTTTTAGTGCCCTTCTCATTTTAGCATTTAATGTTTTTTCATCCGATTCTTTCAATAATCTTGTTGTAAGCATTATGTCTGTGTCTACTGAGTAACCTATAAGCATGAGAATTGCTGCAAGTCCTGCAAGTGAAAGTTCTATTCCGAAAACTTGCATAAATGCAAGTGTTGCAACAATGTCAAACAGTGCAGACATTATAACGGCAAGTGATGGAACAAATGTTCTAAATATCACAAAAACTATTATACCCATGAAAATCAATGCTAGTATTATTGCAAGTTGTGCTTGTATCCAAAATGTTGCACCAAGCGATGGGCCTATAAATTCTATTGAATTATCAGTTGTGTCAATTCCAATTTTAGAAAGTTCTAATAATATTTGCTCAGAATCTGCCTCGCTTGATGTTTCTATTATTGTACCATAGCTTCCTAAACTTCGTACTTCTCTGACTTTTATAGGAGTGAATTTCTCTTTTAGAGACAACTCTATCATATCAATATCAAGTCTATTGTTTGTGTTTATTGTTATGGACGTGCCACCTTTGAGTTCAATAGATCTAAGAAACATTTCACCGTCTTGATTGTAGCTGTTCAAAAGAACACCGACTGAGAACAAAAGCACAGCTATTGGTACCACAAGCAACAATTTGTAATTTTCATCTAGGAATTTTTCTGTCATAATATCATTATTTATTCTACTCAATTTTATAAAAGTAGTCATAAAAGCTTTAATATGTTTGATATAGCAGTAGTAGGAGCAGGACCAATTGGATTATACACTGCAAAGTTATGCAAAGATATGGGCTACAAAGTTGTAATTTTTGAAGAACACGACAGTATAGGAATACCACTGGCATGCTCCGGTCTTATATCAAGCAACTTAGAAAAGTTTTTTCCGGATATTAAGAAATGGGGCGTTGTAGAGCATGTTGTTGATTCTGCAATTCTTCATTCCAAAAGAAGTAAACTAACACTGAAAAAATCAAAAGCGGCATATGTTTTAGATCGTGTTAAATTCGATAGAAAATTATCTGAACGTGTAAAATCGGAAATAAAATTTGGAACCAAGGTCACTGGAATTAAAGTAAAAGATAATCATGTTGAAATAAACACGAATAAAGGAATGGAAAAAAGTGAAATTGTAATAGGTTGTGATGGGCCACTTTCAGTTGTCGCGAGGGATGTCACAAATAATAAACAAATGATAAAGGGATTGATTGCGATGACAAAAGAAAAGTGTAATGATGGTAATGTTGATTTGTATTTTGATAAATCGAAATTGAATGACGGATTTTTTTGGAAAATACCAAGAGGTAACGTGACTGAGTATGGTGCTTTGGGAAAAGATGTTTTATTTTCAGACATTGAGATTTTTTTCAAAATAAAAAACTACGAAAAGTTCGGTGGACTAATACCAGTAAGCCCGGCAAGTAAAACTTATTCTGATAGAATAATTCTCATAGGGGATTCTGCCGGGCAAGTAAAACCGTGGTCAGGCGGTGGTGTGATATATGGTTTGACATGCGCTCAAATTGCTGTAAAAGTGATCGAAAAAGCATTTAGATTTAATGATTTCAGCGAAGATGTGCTGAAAGAATACGAAATGTTATGGAAGAGAAAAATAGGAAAACAAATTATTGCCGGAAGATTGTTCAGAAAATTCCTCAGACTATCTTCAGACTTTCAACTTGATGTTGCAATAAAAACAGGGAGTATCTTTAACTACAAAAAGTTAGACATGGATTTTATTTTTTCTGGTCTTTAGAAAACTCTTCTATCAGTTCACAAACGATGTCTCCGATTCTTTCCATGTTTTCGTATGTGTTTGCACCAAGATGCGGTGTAAGTAATATGTTGTCAGCTTTCAGTAATGGAGAATCCGCTGGTGGTTCATTACAGTAAACATCAAGCCCTGCATATCTTACCTTACCTTCTTTCAACGCTTTTGCAAGATCAGTTTCATTGATCAATTTTCCTCTTGCTGTATTGATTATAATTACACCATCTTTCATCCTTTTTATCATATCACTGTTTATCATTTCCTCTGTTTCTTTGAAAAGAGGAATGTGTAATGTTATTATATCTGATTTTGTGAGAACTTCTTCCAAGCTGACAAGTTTTGCGTGCTCTGTTGAAAGTGCAATTTTCGTGTATGCAATAACATTCATTCCAAACGCTTCAGCACGCTTGGCAACTTCAGATCCTATCCTGCCAAGACCGACAATCCCGAGAGTTTTTCCGTAAAGTTCTCTTCCCTTAAGCTCTTTTTTTACCCATTCACCGTTTTTTGTAGTATTATGTGATTTCACAATATTTCTTTGTATGCATAACATATGAGAAAATACAAGTTCCGCAACAGCAATTGATGAAGCTGCCGGAGTGTTTTTAACTATTATTCCATGTTTTTTGCAGCATTCTGTATCAATGTTGTCTATGCCGACACCACCACGTATGATCATTTTTAGATTTTTTGCATTCTTGATAAAATCACAATCACACTTAGTTGCACTTCTTACAAGTATTATGTCTGCATTAGATATTTCTGTTTTATTGTCTGTAACTTCACCGAATTTTTTGAGCTTGCCCGGTAATTCCTTTGAAAATGGATCGCATATTAATATTTTCATTTTTCTCCCTCCAGTATTTCACTCATATTATTTAGAAGTTCTTTCATGTCGTCCATTGTAGTATCGCCCATATGAGCTATTCTGAATGTTTTATTTTTCAGTTCGCCATAACCATTACCTATTATCATTCCCTTGTCAACTAGTTTTGATATTAATTCATTGACATCTATTCCTTTGTTGTTCAATACTGTTGTCAAAGTATTTGATTCATACCCCTTCTCAGTAAACAACTCAAAACCGCTGTCAATCACCCATTTTCTTGTAAACTCGGCCATCTGAGCATGACGTTTAAATCTATTCTCCATTCCCTCATTTAACATTCTCTCGAGTTGTAAATTGAGTGCATAAATTTGTGAAATTGCAGGTGTTGACGGTGTTTGGTTTTTCTGACCATATTTCCTGAACCCCAAGAAATCAAAGTAATGCCCTCTGTTAGGAACACTTTCTGCTCTTTTGTATGCTTTTTCACTAACCGTGAAAATTGCAAGACCTGGTGGGAGTGCAAATGCTTTCTGAGTTCCTGCAAGACATACATCTATACCAAGTTTGTCAACTTCAAGCTTCATGCCAGTCAACGAACTCACTGCATCAACCATGAAAACAACATCAGGGTATTTTTTAACAACCTCGGCTATTTCGTAAAGAGGACTTGCAACACCAGTACTTGTTTCGTTGTTGACAAAAAGAAGTGAATCATATTCACCTGTTGAAAGTTTTTCATCTATCATTTCAGGTTTTATTGCTTTACCCCATTCGACTTCAATCTTATCACATTCTTTTCCATTTTCTATCGCAACTTGGTACCACTTCTTTGAAAAAGCACCACAAACACACGCCAACGCTTTTTTCTTTATACAATTCCTGACACACGCTTCAAAAACACCAGTTGCAGAAGATGCTGAAAGGTGAACATCGTTTTCTGTAAATAATATTTTTTTTAATTTTTCAACAGTTGAGGCGTGCAAATCTTGGTATGCTTTACTTCTGTGACCTATCATAGGTCTGCCCATTTCATCAAGTATTTCAGGGGAAACTTCAACTGGACCCGGTATGAATAATCTTACATGTTTTTTCCAACTATCCACAATATCACCATATATTCATTTGATAAAGAATATTATATTTAAAAACATTAAAAATTGTCTTCGCCGTTTTCAAATTTGTAAATAACAACCCCACTGTAAACTTTTGGGTAAAAACATGTAGATTTTTGTGGAACGATTTCGCCATTTTCACTGAGTTTTTGTATTGTTTCCATATCAGGAGGATTGACAAAAAATGCAATTTGGAAATCATCACGATTCACTTTTTCGACACACCTGTGTGCAAAATCGTGTATATCTTTAAAGTAATCAATTTTGCCCTGATCTTCTGGGTTTTTTATGTCTATGTCTAATAGTTTGTCGATAATGAAGGAATGTAATATATTGATGTCAAAATTGCACCATTCTTTTGAACAATGGTTTTGTTTTTCTAAGGATCTTTCGTTTTTCAAAGTGAGTATGTAAAGCGTGTTGTTGCCAACATACATTCCGAATGAATGCTTTCCATTTTCTTTCATCATTCTTTTCATTTCTCTTGTTTTTTCTTTGTGATTTGAATCGTTAAATTTTATTTTTTCTACTGTAAAATCGTTCTCTATTTTTTTGAGAAGATTATCTTTATCGAATTTTACGACATTTTTAACAAGTCTGTGAGTAGGGACTATAACAAGACCATCTTTTTTCATGTTTACAAACATCATTGAGACATGTTTTGCCAGTTCATCATCTGGTTTACTATTACTGTAATCAAGAGATGTATTGTATCTATGATGACCGTCAGCAATCAAAACCTTTGTATTTTTCATGTGGCTGGTTATTTTTTCTATTGTTTCTTCGTTGTCTATGACCCAAAGACGATGTCTTACACCCTCAAAATCAGTATAAACATCGAATTCAGGAGTCGTATTTTTTGCTTCTTCTAATATGTCATCTATATCACACTTATTGTCATTGTATAGAGAAAATATTAAACCAACATTTGATCGAGTTTTTTCTAAAAGTACTCGTCTGTTAATCATAGTATCGCTTAGTGTAAGCTCATGGGGATATATGTTTTTACCAAATTCCTCAATTTTAACTAGTGATATAAAACCGGTCCTGTCGATTGTTTCACCATCTTGTTCAAACTGCTGAGAATAAACATAGATGCAGTTTTTTTTATCTTTTATCAGATATCCCTTGTCTATCCATCTTTTGAATAATTTAACAGAATATTCATACCTTTCACCATTTTCTGATGTATTGTTCATGTCACCCAGAATTAGTTTTAAGACATTGTGATTATCATCGGCAAGAAACATTCGTTTGTAATCTGTTTTTTTAATTTCATATGGAGGGAATATTGCTCTTCCCACATCAACTTTTTCATTGTCGTATCTATACCCCTTGAATGGTCTGATGTTAACCATATTATGTCTTGGTCCCCTCATTTAAATTACTAGTAGCAACCAGCTTATTCTTGCCTGAACTTAAAACCATATAAAACAAGACCTGTGTTGCTCTCTGTTCTTATTCTTCTAAAACACGACTTTACTGCCATGCCAATTTTAATATCATCCGGTTCGCAATCGACTACTTGTGAAAGCACTTTCGCTCCTTCTTCAAGTTCTACTATTGCTATTATATATGGAACATATTCCTTAAACCCTTCTGGCGGAACACGTATTACTGTAAATGAATGAACGTTTCCTTTACCAGAAAATATCATTTCTTTCATATGACTGCCTCTTCGGCAGCTTGGGCATATTACCCTTTGTGGATAGTAGCTCTTTTTACAATGATCGCATACAGATCCCACTAACTGATATCTTTCTTTGAATCTTCTCCAATGAAACGGAACTGCGAATTCTTTTGTCATTCTATCTATCCCTTGAAAGTATATGGACTGTTACAGTTGCACCAGACCCGCCAACATTATGAGCAAGTCCTATGTTAGCATTTTTAACCTGTCTTTTACCTGCTTCGCCATTTAATTGTGTAACAAGTTCTATGATTTGTGCAATACCTGTTGCACCAACTGGGTGACCCTTTGATTTAAGACCACCAGATGTGTTGACAGGTATTCGTCCACCAAGAGCAGTTTCGCCCTGCTCTATTAGTTTTCCACCATTTCCTTTTTTTGTAAAACCTAAATCTTCATATGCGCATATTTCAGCAATTGTGAAACAATCGTGAACTTCTGCGAAATCAATATCTTTAGATGATAATTTAGCCTGCCTGTATGCTTCTTTTACAGCATGGACTGTTGCACCAAGCGTTGTTATGTCTTGTCTTGCAAACAAACTAAGAGTATCAGATGCCTGGGCAGATGCTTTTATGTAAATTGGTTTATCCGTGTGTTTTTTTGCAATATCGGCCGGAGCAAGTATTACAGTTGCTGCACCGTCTGTTATTGGAGAACAGTCCAAAAGTCTTAGTGGATCTGCGACCATTGCAGACTTTTCAACATCTTCAACTGTTATTTTCCTTCTGTATTGGGCATAAGGATTGTGAAAACCGTTTTCATGATTTTTTACAGCAACCATTGAAAGTTGTCTTCTCGTTGTGCCGTATTTATGCATGTGTCTTCTCGCTATGAGAGCGTATATACCCGGGAATGTTGCACCGAAATATGCTTCTGTTTCATAATCCATCGCACCGGCAAGTGCTGTTGTTGCTTGCGGTCCGTAAACATCTGTCATTTTTTCGACACCGCCGACTGCCACAAAATCGTGCATTCCAGAAGCAACTGCCATGTACCCTGTTCTCAAAGCAAGGCCACCTGATGAACAAGCACCTTCTGTTCTTATAGCAGGTGTTGGATTCATGCCAAGATAATCAGCAAGCAGAGCAGAACCGTGCTCCTGCCCTGTGAATAAACCACCGGACATATTTCCACCTACAATTAATTGTATGTCTTCTCCTGAAATACCGGCAGAGTCAACTGCTTTAACACCGGCCTGCACAGCAAGTTCCTTTAGACCAAGGTTCCAGTGTTCTCCAAATTTTGTTATACCTATGCCGATTATTGCTACTTCACGAACCGGTTTTAATCCACTCATTCGTCAACACCTTTTATTTTTCTTCTATATTTGATGTATTCAGCATAATCAATGTATTTTTTATTATCAATAAGTTTATCCAATGCGTTTTCTTTCTTTCGCTTCTTTTCTAATAAATCTGTGACTGTCATTGAAAATGAATCTGATCCGGCACCCGAACCGAATGATGTCAAAAGAATGTTATCACCTGATTTTGCGATATCAAGTACTCTTGAAAGTGCGATAAGTGTTGCCGCCGAATATGTGTTTCCTATGTTTGAAACGAGCAGGCCAGGAAGAATTTTTTCTTTTGGTATACCAAGCATCTTTCCTGCGCTTAACGGGAATTTTGCATTTGGCTGATGGAATATTACATGATCAAAATCTTCAACTGTTTTTCCTGTTTTTTCAAGTAATCCTCTTGTTGCAGAAAGTGTGTGCTTAAAGTATGCCGGCTCACCAGTAAACCTTCCGCCGTGGCGTGGGAAGTCTTCACCCTCTCTTCTCCAAAAGTCAGGAGTATCTGTAGTGAATGAATATGTATCGTTTATTTCAACTATGATGTCCTTTTTGCCTATGATATATGCCCCGGCACCTGCCGCTGCAGTATATTCCAAAGCATCGCCAGGCCTACCCTGAGCAGTATCTGAACCTATCGCAAGTCCATATTTGATACTGTTCGAACCGACAAGACCCATACACATTTGAATTCCTGCAGTTCCTGCTTTGCATGCAAACTCAAGGTCAGCTGCAGTTAGTTCAGGCGTTGCACCTATTGCTTCAGCAACAATTGAAGCTGTTGGCTTTACAACATAAGGATGACTTTCACTACCTACATATGCAGCACCTATTAACTGTGGATCAATTTCAGCAACAGAAAGTGCGCGCTTTGCTGCTTCTACTGCCATAGTTGCAGAATCTTCGTCAGGACTTGGAACACTTTTTTCTGTTAAAAGTTTGCTTACACTTTCTGGATCTGTGCCCCATATTTTTGCTATATTTGCGGACTTTATTCTTTTTTGCGGTATATATGCCCCGTAACCAACAATTCCAACTTTCATAGTTAAACCCTAGAAAACCTGAATATTAATAAAGATTGTGGAAGCATTTAAATCTTTTAATTGTTCTTCGACAATTGTAGATTTTACGTGAAACTATATAATTTAAATAATAGTTTACTATTAACCATTTATGGAAAATAATGAAAATGTAGTCAAATTTCTGAAAAAATATGGATGGATAATTCTTTTGATAATGATATTTTTGGCAGCACTATACATACGTTCATTACCTGGCCTAAAACTTCAGGAACCAAGATTACAGGCAATAGATCCTTACTATTTTTTCAGAATGGGTGAATATATAATAGAAAATGGACATCTGCCGACAGATGATGGAATGGCTGGATGGGGCACAATTCCAGGTGGTCCTGACAGAACCCAGGATTTCCTTGTTGTACTTTGGATATATCCAATGTTGTATTTCATACTAAATCCATTATTGGGTGTTTCTTGGTACTGGGTAGGCGTATGGGGACCAGCACTTTTTGGTGCTTTGCAGGTAATTTTTATATTTTTCTTAGCAAAGGAACTTTTTAACAGCAGGAAAATAGGTTTGATGTCTGCCATGTTTCTTTCATTTTTACCTGGTATACTTTACAGGGTTTCTGCAGGTTTCATAGAAAAAGAACCTGTTGCTGGCGGTATGATGATTCTTGGAATGTATTTCTTTGTTAAAGCATTCAAACAATACGAAATTTCTAAGGATTTTTCATGGCATCGACTTTTAATTCACCCGGTTTCTACGCTCATCGGAAAAATTAAAAAAGAAGACGAAACATTAATGATAATAAAAACAGCAATTTACGGAATTATTGCAGGTTTCACTTTTGCAATGATGGCAGGAACATGGGGCGGTGTCAGAATAGCACTTCTGATAATAGGAGTCTTTGTTGTGATATCGTTGTTGCTTGACAGATACCCAAAAGCACTTTTATTTGCCCACATTCCAATGTTAATAACCTTCTTCATATTTTCAAGAGCGTTTGCTGTTTCACCTAATATTACAGACATAGAATTTTTATCAAACATTGTTGCTGCAGGCCTTCTTTTCATAAGATACTTTTCCGAGAAGTTTAAAATTGTAGAGGAAAAATATCTTCCATATATTATCCCTGCCATATTTGTAATTGGATTGTTCATTTTTGGAATTGTCGCGTATGTTAATGTTGAAATAGGGAGTTGGACAGCGTTTTATATAGAAAGGATATCATCACCAATGACAAGTGGTGTTATACCATCAACTGTTGCAGAGTCTCAGTCTGCTGGTAACTTTTTAAGGAACACATTATCGACATTCGGAACTGAATATGCAGTGAGATCATATGGATTACCACCATTTATGGTATATCTTTCCACGATTTACTTTGCAGCGCTTGGTATTCTTTTAATGGGTTACGAATTTGTAATGAAGAAAAGGAATCTTGAACATATTTTCATAATGTTGTTTTTCGTTGCAGGAATGTTGCTCGCAACTGGTGCAATGAGGCTCACATTCGTGTTTGGTTATCCTGTTGCAATTGCAGCCGGTTACTTCATAATAAGAGGCGGAAGTTATGTAATGTTGTACACTAAAAAATTGCTCAATGAAAAGGGGCGACATTATCTAAAAATAATTGGAACAGTTTTTGTTGCAATTGTTGTGATAACTAATTTTTCAGCAGGTGTTGTTATGGGTAATAGCATAAACAGTTCACTTTCGGATGACTGGTATAATTCACTTATATGGTTGAAGGAAAACACAGCAAAGGATGCAGTTATTCTGGAATGGTGGGATTTTGGTTGGTGGTTCCAATATGTCGGTGAGAAAATAACACTTGTCGACGGAGGTTACCACGATCAAAAACCGACACAGGATATTGCAAAATTTTATACAGAACCGTTGACAGACGACGGCCTGAACTTCCTGAAGAAATTTGGTGTAGATTATGTAATGGTTTCACCGGATCTTATACCTAAGTTTGGAGCAATGTCAAAGATTGCCAACTGGGGTACAAAGGTGGATGTTCTGCCAACATTTAATATGGTAAACAGTTATCAAGAAGGTGACAAAACTCTTCTTGAATATTCTGGCGGGGGGCAAACCGTTCTCGTAGCGTACAGTGTTTCGGGGGAAGGCAATTCAACAACGCTCAGTAATATAACAGCAATGATAAAGAGTCCGCAAGGACAGGCATTTGTAAGAGATGTGGGTGTCGGTAATCAGGTTATCAGAAACGACAGGCCAAATTCAATTCCTGGTATGATATATTTTGCAGGGAATGTTGTGATATTTGCACCAGAAGCTGTTGAAGATTGTATGTTCGTGAGACTTTATCTATTCGATGGTGTTGGTTTAGAACCTTATTTCAATAAAGTATATGACGAGCAGGGAATGAAAATATACGAAGTACTTTATGAAAATTTCTCTCCTGAAATAACAGGTGATTACATATTAGCAGGAGACCGTTAATTTTATACAACTAAAAAAGCAATTGCACACACAACTATTTCAAATGCTATCAATGTTGTTGTAATTTGCCATTCTTTCATTGGTCTTATTTTCATGACAAGGTGTGTAAGAGAATATACTTTTTTGTAAGGAGATTTTAGTGTACAATTTCCCTGTATATCTCCAAGACTTCTTGCACCAAATTTAGATCTCAACTTAAGAAATGCTTCAATTATCCATGGGAAGAAAACTATCATGCCAAATTTCTCTATGTTACCAACAATTACAACAACAGCAAAACATGCTCCTATCAAGTATGTTAATGAGTCCCCTGGTAAGAATTTTGCAGGATACCAGTTCCACTTAAGGAATGCCATTAGTGAAAATGCAAGCGTGAATGCAATTATACTTGCTTCTGGCCTACCAAGCATGTAGGTGTAAATTCCCATAGCAATCATTGCAACTGTACCAAGCCCTGCTTCAAGACCGTTCATTCCTGCAAGCATGTTTGTAACATTACTAACTACAACAACACCTATTGGTATAAGAAGGAGGGAATACAATATGCCAAAATCGATAACGCCCAGGAAAGGAAAATCCATAACAGTAGTTCCGACTAATACTACCATCAAAGGAATTGCTGCTGGAAGTGTGAGAAGAGGCTTTTGCCATTGTTTTAACCCAACTCTGAAGTCCTCCATACCCTTGTTACTCTTAGGTTTTCTTGTTATGTTCAAATCATCTAAAAACCCTATAAATGTTATTATGAAGATTGAACAGTATGCCGCAAGTAAATATGTGATATTTATCGGAGAGTGTGTTAGAAATGTATTTACACCTATAAAGAAAAACCCCCCAAGTAACACTCCTGACAAAACCAATATTCCTGCAGATGTTGCCATTTTCGGCTTAGAAATTTTTTGCTGATCAACACCAGTTATTTTGAGTCTTTCTAGAAATCTCTTTAGACCAGGGCATATGAACAGAACTGTAAAAAACGATATCAGAATGGAAAATATTATTGTTAACATATTAAAACTCTCTTGATTCTTAGTTTATGTTAATATTAAAATTTGTTTGTTTTTTCATATGAACTGTATATATATGAAAATTGCATAGATTAGTAAAAGCACAGCGCCATTTATTCTGCTAATTTTCCATCTCATTTTGATGAACAAAAGGAGAACAATTACTGAAACTGCCATTATTAACAAATTGTACATAACTGCGGAGTTTATTATAGATACAGTGGAAAAAAGTGAAACAAGACCGAGTATTGCTATATTGAATATGTTTGAACCAAGTATATTTCCTATGGATATTCCATCAAGTTTTTTGACAGCTGCTGTAAATGATACTGCAAGTTCAGGTAATGATGTACCTACTGCTATTGCTATCAATGATATTAGAAGTTCTGAAATGCCCAATGTTTTTGCTATTTCTATTGTAGAATAAATCAATGTCTGTGCACCAACAACGACTATGAGACCACCAAATAATGAAAATATTATATATTTTATCATCATTTTTTTCTCTTTTTTAATTTCACTTTTCTTGACGTATTTTGTCTTTTGTTTATTGCTAGTTTTTCTTTTCAGATTTATCAGATAATACATGTATATGAGAAATCCCACAACCAATATTGCCCCCTCATAAAAAACCATTCCATCCATCAAAAATAAAACAACGGCAATCGTAAACACCAGTGTAAAATATCCCTGCTTTAGAAAATTTTTGTTTGTTTTCATTGGATATAACAAAGCTGAAATACCAACTATAAGACACACATTTGCTATATTTGACCCTATTATAGTACCAGTAGCTATTTGAGAAGTTTCAAAAAGTAGGGAAAATATAGAAACTGTTAGCTCGGGAAGAGATGTTGACATGGCAACAACTGTTATTCCAATTATTAGTTGAGAAACTCCACAATGTTTTGCAAGTTTTGAGGCGTAAACTGTAACATAGTCTGATCCTTTTAACAGACATATTATTCCTGCAATAAAGAGCATTACATATGGTATTATCATAATTTAATCCCAAGGATTTCCCTTTATTATTTTTTCCTTGGCCCATATAATAATGAAAAGCACACCCGATGCCAGAAGTATTTGTGCCCAATCATAAAGACCGATTGCCGTGGTTTCAAATATTGGATTGAAAAATGGAACATATATTACAACTAATTGCAATAACACAGAAATTGCAACTGCTAATATTAATTTTTTGTTTGAAAATATTCCTATCTTGTATTTTGATCTTACAGACTGGATCCTGACCATTTCAAACATGACAACTGAAGTAAATGCAACCGTTATTGCATGTGTTCCGCCATACGGTAAATTCAGTGCAAAAAGTATTAGTGTACCCGCACACATGAGACTACCAACGAATAATATGTCTATAAACATGGATTTTGTCAATATACTTTCTTTCGGACTTCTTGGCGGTCTTTCCATTATATTTGGTGAAGCCGGATCAACACCTAATGCCAGTGCAGGTAATCCATCTGTTAGTAAGTTTATCCAAAGTAATTGTATTGCCGTTATCGGTATTATTATACCAAGGGTCTCGGGGTCTTGAAACCCTATCAGGAGCGCAATGAAGACTATGAGAACTTCTCCTACATTACTCGACAACAGGTATTGTATGAACTTTTTTATGTTATCATATATTCCACGGCCTATATGGATTGCTTTTACAATAGAAGCAAAGTTGTCGTCAGTAAGTATCATATCTGAAGCTTCTTTTGATACGTCCGTTCCTTTTATTCCCATCGCTATTCCTATCTCGGCTTTCTTAAGGGCAGGAGCATCGTTTACACCATCTCCTGTCATTGCAATTATATTGCCTTCTTTTTTGAGAGCATCGACTATTCTGAGTTTATGTAATGGGTTTACACGAGCATATACTCTTGTAAGGCTTACCATTTTTTCAAATTCAGCGTCATTCATTTCATCTAGCTCTGGTCCAGTTAGGACCTTGTCATTATCCTTCATTAGACCAAGAGTTTTACCTATTGCAACCGCTGTATTTTTGTGATCACCTGTTATCATAATCGTCTTTATGCCTGCTTTTTCAGATTCCTTTATACTATTTTTTATTATTTCACCGGCAAGATTTGAGGCATTTTTTAAAGTTTCATCTCGAAGGTGTGCATATCGTTGAGTAGTAGTCAACTCTTTATGGCCTAGAATTTTTGCCACTTTTGGGAGTGGTACATCTTTCATAACCAACCAAGATGCGCAACAATGCCTTTTATGCCGATATCGGCATAATCGACATTATGCCGACCACCGGATTATGCCGACTACCTACATCGTTCTTCAATATCCAAGCCGGAATCCAAGCTCTTCAGTGTTTGTAAATTCAGCATAATCCGGCTGTCTTCTCCTAATTGGCAATAATGCCAGGAAAGGAGGAGATATGTTGGACTACTTTTTCGACAA
>DAOWAL010000055.1 GCA_030634615.1 Candidatus Aenigmatarchaeota archaeon
AAAATCTCAAGAAGGTATACGATGTGTTGGTCGGGTGTTGAGGATCTACAGGTTCAGGTGTTGCAAAATTCTGTGCAGAAGAAGGCTTAAGTGTTCTCGCTGTTGAAAAAAGGCAGGATATAGGTTCCCCAAAAAGATGCGGTGAAGGTCTTTCAGCGGCGGCAATAGAAAGAATGGGAATAGAAATTCCCGATTCATTAAAAACAAGAGCAATAAACGGAGCGACCATATACACTCCAAATGGTAATAGTGTTAATGTTGATTTTAACGGACCTGCTGGCTGGGTAATAGAAAGGAAAATGCTCGATAAATATCTTGCAAAACTGGCAGCAAAAGCAGGTGCCAAGATTATTGTAAAAACAAATGTTTACGATGTGAAAAAAGGCGATAACTGCATGATCGTCAAAATGAAGCACAGAGGAGAAACATTTGAAATAAAAGCAAAAGTTCTGGTTGCATGCGATGGTGTTGAATCAAGAATAGCACGAATGGTTGGAATAAACACAACACTTAAACTTGAAGACATATGTTCATGCGCACAATTTGAGATGACCGGAATAGAAATAGATTCAAGAATGCTCGAGCTTTATATCGGAAATGAAATTGCACCAGGCGGTTATATATGGATATTCCCAAAAGGTCCGGACAGTGCAAATGTCGGGATTGGTATAAGAAAACCATTCGCTAAAAAGTCCGCGTTGACATATCTCGAAAAATTCATAAAAACCAACGAAAAACTCAAAAACGGTTCTATCATTGAAGCAAACGCGGGCGGTGTTCCTGTCGGTGGATTCCTTGAAACAATGGTGGATGATAATTTTATAATAGCAGGTGATGCTGCAAGACAAGTAAATCCAATACACGGCGGAGGAATATCCGAAGGTTTTGTATCCGGAATGCTGGTAGCAAAAATCATAGCAAAGGCCAAAGAGAAAAACGATTTTTCTAAAAAAGTACTTTCGGAATACGACAAAAAATGGAACGATGGACGTGGCAAAAAACTTAAAAAAGTGTTAAAACTTAGGCATCTCGAAGAGAGGCTAACGGATCAGGAAATGAACTGGCTTTCAGAATACATTAAAGGTGAAGAAATTATAAATCTTGCAAAAGCGTCGGGATTCAAGAAATTGGCGTTCCTGCTTATGAAAAAACCAAGACTCATAGGTATTGCAAGAAAACTCATGTAATTTTAATTTATAAAATAATAATTCAACTATACATCTGGTGAAACCTAGAATGAAGAATAGCGACGATTTAGAACCCCCATCGGTGACTTCATATGGCAATGAAAAAAACACAGAATGGACGAGGAAGATTTATTTCTTTAGCTAAAAAAATAAGACCTGAAAAGTTCGAGCTTGACGATGTCGCCCAGCAAATATTCGGTTCTGTGCTTTTTGCGGCACCACTCTCTGTCACAGAAGAGGTGTGGATGCTTGCACATGAAATGAACGCTATTAGGCTTATTGTTCTTGTTTTGTTGTCAATTGCCGTTGTCGCAATCATTATATACTATACAAAATTCCAGAAAGTTGCTAAAGAATCAATTGGCGGTGAATTCGATACGCACATTCTTGGTAGAACTTATATACCAAAGAGGCTTGTTTCTCTTTTCATAGTATCGTACGGTATGACATGGTTTATACTATGGTTATTTGGAATAACAGCACATGTTGGAGACGCTGCTTGGTCATTTAACATATTCATATTTGTTTCATTCTTTGCATCAATAGGTGCAGCAACAGCGGACATATTAAGATAGATTTTAAATAGGTTTAGTGTTATTGATAATCATGAGATGCCAAAAATGTGGATCTGATACTCATAGCAAATGGAAGTTTTGCCCAATGTGCGGATTTACTCTTAAAAAAAGAAGCTTATTTGGCAGTATATTTGAGAGGATGAACAGAGAAATGAAAATGGTAGATAATGAAGTGAGCAGAATGGGAAATATAATGAATAGTTCTAGAATGATAACTGGTCCAGTAAACAGTAAGGGCTTTTCAATAAGAATCTCATCTATCGGCAACAAACAGCCAAAAGTTTCCATAAAGACATTCGGTGATGTGAAAAGGAAGGAAGCCGAAAGACAAATCAATCCATTATCGATAACAGAAGAAGGGTTTACTGTTAATCACAAGGAATCGCCTGTAAAGAAAATACGACTAGAAAATGTACATGATCCGGAATCTTCAGTAAAGAAATTGGACGGGAAGATAGTAGCTGAAATAAAGCTACCAGGTGTAGAAAACTTAGAGGACATTTCAATAGAAAACCTAGAAAATTCAATTGAAATAAAGGCAGTTGCCGGTAAAAATTCATATTTTAAAATAATAACAAAGCCAAGTGGAGCAACAATTGCTAGTAAAGATTTTGAAAATGGTAAGCTAAAACTTGAAATAGCTTAAATTAAACAAACCATAATTTCAGGATTTATATTCAGTCTTGACCAATATTTCTATGTGAATAAGAAAATTCCATTCTTACCAATGCCATACAAACATGTGAAGAAGGCAACGAATCACTTCTTAGGTATAGGTGAAAGTCTATCAAAGATATTTCCGGATTTGGATTTTGACCTACAACAATCTGGTTTTGAAATATCAGCAAGAAGATGGATGGCAATTGGTGTTTTTGCATTCATGTTCTACTTTTTTGTAATATTCATAGCACTTTTTGTTGTAACAGTAGCCGCAAAAATTGAAATTATAAGAGCACTCGGCGTCTCAGTACTAGCAGGTCTTGGTCTCGGATGCGGAAGTTTCATGTTTCTCAGTTTCTATCCAAAACTAACTGCGCAAAAGAAAGTAAAAAGCGTGGAAAAAAATCTTCCATATGTTCTTCATCATATACTTGTGGAAGTAAGAGCGGGTGTTCCGTTATACGATACATTAGTATCTATTGCGAAAGGAAACTATGGTATACTTTCAAAAGAAATGAGAAGAGTTGTAAACGAGATAAATACCGGAAAATCCGAGGCTGAAGCTCTTGAGAAAATAACAAGAGAAACACCATCGTTCTACTTCAGAAGGGTTATGTGGCAGATGATAAATGCCCTGAAGTCGGGAGCAGACATAGGAGCAACAATGAAAGAAATAGTGGACAATTTAGCAATAGAGCAAAGAGTTGCAATAAAAAAATACGGATCGCAATTAAATCCGCTTGCTCTCATATACATGCTTTTTGCTGTAATTTTCCCAACCCTTGGAATAACGTTCCTTTTGATATTGACATCATTTACAGGCATTGGATTTCAGCTGGAACTTGTACTTGGTGGTATATTAGGAGTTGTTATACTTTTCCAGGTAATGTTCATAGGACTGATTAAATCGAGGAGACCGGCAGGTATAGATTAAGGTGTTTACATGATTTACAGATTTTTTCCGAGATCATACAGAGAAAGTGTCAGAGCTAGATTGAAAATGGCGGGGATGAAGACAACGAATGAAAAATTCATCAACAACGCAGTCATAATAAGCCTCATAATCGCAGCAGTCATTACAATAATTGTAAAGATTCAACCATTGTTTGTTTTTACCGGTTCATTTGGTGCAGCGTTTTTCTTTATGAATGCATATATCACGCTTGTAATTGATAAAAGAAAACTTTTTGTAGAAACCGTGCTACCAGATGCACTTGAACTAATGGCAGCCAACATAAGAGCGGGGTTTATACCAAGCAAAGCACTTCTCCTTAGCGCAAGAGACGAATTTGGTCCACTCGCAGAAGCTATACGAAATTCCGGAAAAGAGATAATGACAGGAAAGTCATTGACAGAGGGGATGATGGAAATCCCAAAATACATAAAATCAGAAATACTCGAAAGAGCGATAATTCTTATAAGTGAAGGAGCAACATCAGGTGGACAACTTGTTTCACTTCTAGAAGAAAATGCGATAGATATCAGAAGAAGGCAGGCAATGGAAAAGGAAGTAAAGGCAAACATTATAATGTATGGTATATTCATAGTTTTTGCAGGTGTGCTTGGCGCACCAGTTCTTTACGCATTATCGCTTTATTTAATATCAACTCTAACAGCACTAGGCGGATCGGAAATATCATCAGCAGATGTTATGTCAAGCGGTGTTCCTTTTTTCAAAGGCGGTGTTGAAATTTCACCGGATTTCTTGTTTATTTTTTCCATTGTATCGATAATCGTAACAACGTTTTTCTCAGGTATTATAATAGGTCTTATAGACAGTGGGAAAGAAAAGGGCGGAATAAAATATATTCCAATATTCATGATAATTGGAATATCTGTTTTTCTTATAGCAAATTTTGTTATAGGCAGCATGTTCTCAGCTTTCATGCCATGACACAATTCAATAATATATATATACAGGACTGAACCAAATATAAAGTGATCAAATATGAAGAGAAAAGGACAATCAGCAATGGAGTATTTGATGACGTATGGTTGGGCTATACTAATAGTTATAATAGTAGCAGCGGCATTGTACGCTCTTGGAGTATTCAATCCAGCAACATTCACGGGATCTACAGCTACAGGTTTCACCCAACTCGGAGCACCTAGCGACTGGGATTTAGCGGCAGGTACAGGAACATTCAAACTTAAACTTGCAAACAACAAAATGGCATCTCAGGTCACTATAAAAACATTAAAAGCATTACTCAAAGGTGGTTCCGAATACACATTCAACACGACTAACTGCACAGGTGACGACAACTTTATGTTGATCGGACCAGGTGGTTCAGTAGACATAGACACACACTGTACAAACTTAGTATATAATTTAACATACACAGGTCTTAGCTCTGGAACAAGTTACTCTGTTGAGGTAGATGTGCTTTACAACTCAGGCGGTTACGATCACACAGATACAGGAACTGTCACAGGTGTTGTAAGTTAAGCGTCATGAAGGAATACTTTAGTATTTTTTTATTTTTCTTTATTTTTATTTCGATTTAGCTATTGCTATATAGGTAAATAATATGTTTAAACAAGTAATTGTGGTAAGAAAAGACCTTAAAATGGATAAAGGAAAAACTGCAGCACAGGCAGCTCATGCTTCACTTGAGGCATACAAAAGGGCTGATGTAAAAGATGTCACTGAATGGGAAGCAGAGGGAATGAAAAAAATAGTTGTAGGTGTAAAGGACATCAAGGAGCTTATGGCTATAAAAGACCGGGCAAAAAACCTCAATCTGCCATATTATGTGGTACGGGACGCTGGAAAAACACAACTTAAATCGGGAACTGTCACAACATTGGGCATAGGTCCATCTCCAGATGAGAAGATTGATAGGATAACCCACAATCTAAAACTATTGTGATACTACTTCTAATTATGATTCCAGGCCGGAAAACATTGTTTGTGAATGGGGAAACCCAGATACAATGTAAAATTTGGATAAGTAAGGGTTTTTAAAGATTGCATTCAACGATTCCACATAAATATACTATTAATAGGTGGTTATGATATGTTCAAAGGCGTTTTGAATAAAGGTGCAGTCAAATATAGTTTACTATTAGTTTTGTTAATACTTTTTGTTTTTTCAGTAAGTTTTTACATTACTCCTGGGGAAAGCAGGGGATTGGGTGAAACAGGAATGATGACAGGAAATTCACCGTCTGGTAACGATCCGAATATTTTGGGTTTTCATGAGATAGTTGAAGAAGAACCTGTGCCTACACCACCCGAACCAGAAGAGATGCCACCAGAAGAGGAAGAACCCGAGGAAGATGAAACTAATCATTTTGTAATAATTTATGGAAGCGGGGCACCTGCACCTTCTGGAGGAAGTGGAGCACCTGCACCAACATGTCATCCTGAAACTCATACTATTTGTGATTATGCGAGTGATACATGTAATGTTGTTCAAGGCCCAGGTAATGATGAATGTACAACATATGATGATTGTATACATACTGTTTGTGATTATGGGGAAGAAGTATGTTTAATTTCCGAGGAAAGTGGCGAAGATGAGTGTACAACATATCACGACTGTTTCCACTTCATATGTGATTATGATTTAGGTACATGTGAAGAAAAACCGTTAACTGAAGATGGTGACAACTGTTTTGATGGTGAAATAATTGTAAAGGAAGGCGTCCCAGATGTTGCTTATGTTCACGATGGAAACAATGTATTGTGGGCTGTTATTGAAAGTGACGATGTTTATGCAGAACAGCAGACGCCAGACGAGGAAATAAAATACATTTATCTTGAATGGTTATTTGGTACTCTCCCTGTAAATGACAATTTAGATAGTGCAAAATTATTCATTGAACACAGAGAAGATAGTGTAACTATGTTAGTTGAAATATGGAACGGGACTGAATACGTTGAATTATGTGACCCGGAAGAATCTGATGTTGATACTGTTTCAGAATGTGATATTCCTGCAAACTTAGTTCCGGATAACGGGAACATCAAAATAAGATTAGAAATTACAAATGACGGAGATTGCCATGAATTTTTGGATTGTACTCCTGTACAAATATGTAATTTCAATGATGAAATATGTGAATTAGCTACACCAGGAACAGAAGGTGTATTGTGCGAAACATACGACGATTGCGTATATGACACATGTAATTATGATACATTCACATGCGAAGAAACACCGGTAACTGAAGAAGGTGATGAGTGTATAGAAGACGATGATTGTTTTGTAAAAGTTTGTGATTACGATCAGAATGTGTGTGAAATGGTTATGCCAGGAATCACGGGTGCAACATACTGTGATACGTATGACGATTGCGTACACGATGTATGTAATTACGATCAATTAAGTTGCGACACCACTGATTCACCAGGAATTGATGAGTGTGTAACCTTTGACGATTGTGTAACACATACTGTATGTGATCATAACGTAGAAGCATGCGTAACCGTTGAAGGTGAAGGCACAGACGAATGCGTTACATACGATGACTGCTACAGAAACATATGTGATTATGAAACTCTTATGTGTGTTGAAGTTATAGAAAATGTTTGTGGTGACTGGTGCGATTCTGATGATGATTGTTATCACTACGTGTGTGATTATCAGCTATTTTCTTGTGAAGCCGTACCAGAAGATGGTACAGATGAATGCGCAACATTCGATGACTGTGTAACTCATACTGTATGTGATCATAATGCTGAGCAGTGTGTAGAAACACAGGGACAAGGAATTGATGAGTGTTTAACATATGAAGAATGCATTCACACAGAATGTAATTATGATACATCAAGTTGTGATATTGAATTGAGTGCCGGGACAAATGAATGTACAACATTCAATGAATGTGAACACACTGTCTGCAACTACGATACTCTCAGCTGTGATGTAAGTGAAACACCAGGTACAGACGAGTGTGTAACCTTTGACGATTGCCCACAATACGGTGTTTGTGATTATGATCTTGAAGCATGCGTAATCAAACAAGGGACTCAGGATGACGAATGTTTAACATTCAATGATTGTGTACATGATATATGTGATTACCAGACAAGAACATGTGAAGAAGTACCTATAGATGAAAGTGGTGACTCTTGTTCAGTAGATTCAGATTGTTATCGTCTTGTTTGCCAAGATATGGCATGCGTTGAGGTAGCAGGTGAAGGAACTGATGAGTGCAGTACAGATAGTGATTGTTACTATTATGCGTGCGATTACGGTCAACAAACTTGTTCAGCAGTTCCGGGATTTGAAAACGATGAATGTACAACATTCGATGATTGTGTACATGATATATGCAATTACCAAACATTTTCTTGTGAGGAAGTACCAATAGCTGAAAATGGTGATGCATGTACAAATGATAATGATTGTTTTAAGAAAATATGCGATTATGATTTGTTTATTTGTAAACAAGTAGATCCGGAAACGCAAGGTACATTGTGCCAAACATGGGACGATTGTGCTTTCTGTGGAGATGGAATAATAAATGGAAACGAAGAATGCGAATCAGATGATCAATGCGAAGATAACAGCTGTTCAAAAACATATAATGATGTATGCATCTCTGGAAATAGGCTAAAAGAATATGACAATGATAAAATAAAGGATTCAACAACTGTTACTGATTTTGTTGAAAATAC
>DAOWAL010000085.1 GCA_030634615.1 Candidatus Aenigmatarchaeota archaeon
GAAGGAATGGCAATAGGTGCAACAGAAGAAATTTCCTACACCATAAGCAGAATACCATTATTGGTTGGGTCATTCATTGTTGTATTTTGTGTAATTGCACTTCTGGGCATGGGAACAGTAAAAGTGAGAGCCCCTAACATAAAGAAAAAATATATCAAAAAAGGCAACGATCATTTGATAATACTTGAAATAAGGGGTCCAATGGCAAAGACCCTTAACAATGTACTTGTAAAGGACAGGGTTTCACCGCTTGGTAAAGTAATGCCAGAATTTGACGGACCAAAGCCAGTTGTCAGGGAAAGTGAAACAGGAACAGAACTTATCTGGAGAATAGGTGATATGAAGCCAAGAAGCGAGATATTCCTTACATACAAAATAAAACCACTTATAGACGCTCAGCAGCTTAAGATGCCCAGGGCACATTTGACATACAGAACAGCAGACGAGAGAAAGATAAACGTATTTTCAAAACAGATTGTTTTAGAGTGAAATTTAAATTCTAATATCATTTAAATAGATACTAAACATAAATCTAAAAATCCCGAGGTAGCTCAGTCTGGCAGAGCGATCGGCTGTAGAGATTCACACGGTGATTAATACCGTTGGTTTAATGAGTGTGTTTTTCGCTCGCAGTTGCTCGGAAACCGATAGGCCGAGAGTTCAAATCTCTCTCTCGGGATATTTTTTCTTTTTTTAAAACTTTTCACGAAGTCTGAATCATGGATATCGGATTCGAAGGTTTTGAAACAGGACTCGGAAATTTCGAGATGGAACTCTCAGATTTCAACGTAAAGAAAGACCTGTCACGTAGGATATGGGAATATGAATACGGGGGGACTATCGTTTCGGGACCCTCAGTTAAGGAAGGAACAGTTTATTTCGGCTGTTGCGACTATAACGTGTATTCACTTGATGCCGAAAATGGAAAGGAAAAATGGAGATTCCGCACGGGCGGGGTTATACTGAGTTCCAGTCCGGAGATTCACGGTAACAGCCTCTTCATAACGTCCGAAGATGGCTTCCTTTACTGCATTGATAGGGAAAGCGGAAAAGTGAAATGGAGATTAATGATAGACAAAAAGAGCTGGAGCTGTCCCACATATAACGAGGGTCTTGTATACGTCTGCGGTTTTGAAGACAAAACTTTTTACGCTGTAAATGCTGAAACTGGGAAAGAAGTATGGCGATTCAGAACAGGAGATATCATTTCATCAGCAAACAGCATCTATAAAAACAATGTATTGTTCGGCTGTTATGACGGTTACTTGTATTGTTTGGCCAAGAGAAACGGTAAACTATTATGGAGATTCAAAACAGGCGGTAATGTTTTCGGTGACAAGAGCTTCGCCATAAAAGACGGTATTATTATCTTCGGATCTTTCGATCAGAACATTTACGCCGTTGATTGTGAAACAGGAAAGGAAGTATGGAGATTCAAAACAGGTCACGGTGTCGATCAGACAGGATGCATATACGATGGAAAGGTATTCATAGGATCGCACGACAACAACTTCTATGCACTGGATTTCAAGACGGGAAAGGAAGTATGGAGATTCGAAACAGGCGGCAGGATCGGATCCGTCCCCGTAGAGTTCAGAGGTGACATCTACTTCGGTTCCGCTGACAATTATTTCTATTGTCTTGATTCCAGAACCGGTAAAGAAGTATGGAAATTCAGAACTGGCAACATAAACTGGTGCAACCCTGCGATATCAAAAGGAAAAGTTTTTTTCGGTTCAACTGACTGCCATTTCTATGCGCTTGATGTGCTGACAGGAAAAGTAGCCTGGATTTTCGAGGCGAGCACGCTTACATCTTCAAAGTTCCGTGAGGAAGAGAAACTGGTCAGCGCTGAAATAACAATCAAGCCTGAAAAGAAATACGTCAAAGACGATGAAAAATACAATAAAATAAAAGAGGAAACTGTTTCTCTTAGCGATTATCAAATCGAGAGCGAATATACAACGATATCTGAATACAGGCAGAAGTCGGATTATGATACAAGTTTCGTAATATTCGAAGAGGTTATAGAATTTGAAGAGCTATTGACCCCCCGGATTTCATTCTTTCCTAGCTTCTATACTTAGACTTTCTAATGGAATTCCCTGATACTGTTTTTTACTAATATCCTTATTTTCAGAAAGAATTTTAATTGTAAATCCGGAATCTTTGACTATTTTCAGATAATCATTTTTTAACAAGGCTCCTCCAACACATCCTGATATTAAATCTTCATTTGCTCTCTGCTCAGGTGTTAAGTCTTTTAGTAACACGATATCTGAAATGTAAATCTTGCCACCCTTTTTCAAAACTCTGAATGCCTCGTCAAATACCTTTCTTTTGTCGGGTGCAAGATTAATTACACAGTTACTGATAACAATATCTATTGAATTGTCGTCAACTGGTAGATTTTCAATATCACCCATTCTAAATTCAACGTTATTATGATTGTATTTTTTGGCAATTTCTCTTGCTTTTTCAATCATTTCTTTTGTCATGTCTATGCCAATGATTTTACCCTCTTTTCCAACCTTCGCTGCTGCAATAAAACAATCAAATCCTGCACCAGAACCTAAATCTAGTACAATATCACCTTTTTTTATTTTTCCTATAGCTGTCGGATTTCCACAACCAAGACCAAGATTGGCATCAGATGCTTTGTTGATATCATCTTTAGAATAACCAATTGAATGAGATATCTCTTCGTTTGTCATATTATTACAGTTACATGAAGAACAGCATCCTTTACCTTTTGCAATTTCACTGTAACGATTCTTCACAATTTCCTTTACTTTCTTGTTTTTCATATAATATACCTTAATGAGGATATTTGGTACAAATACCATTTAAATACTGGACAATTCATATAGTAGTCCATGGGGCTTAACTGGGCTAAATTCGAAAGTAAGTTCTATCTTTTTAGTCTTATTTCTGCAATTATCATTGTAATTATGCTCAAATTATAAACAGTACAAATCTTCATTTTCTATGTCACGACACGTACAAGTTCACAAAAGGGCAAAAAGTTTATAAAGAGTAGTATATAATAGAATTAACGAGCGGCCAAAGTGGAAAGTTTCACCTGTTCCCATCTCGAACACAGAAGTTAAAATTTCCGACGGTCTGGGGATTACTCCTGAACAAGGGGGAAATTCAGATCGCTGCTCACTTTTGTTAATTTTATTTCAATTTTTCATTTCAGAAGTTGTTATATATTTATAAATATAGTATGTGATTAGGAATATACAGGAGTAAAACCCGCCCTGGTAGTGTAGCGGTTATCATCTCAGACTGTCAAAACCCTTTTCCACTTCGTGCAAAAGTGTTTACGGAAAAGTTGCAGACCTCTGAGGACCCGAGTTCGAGTCTCGGCCAGGGCGCCTTACCTTTTTCGCTCGTTTTATTAAAACTAATTTAAATCTATTACTATTTATTATACAGATATATGGGCCCGTAGCTCAGCTGGCAGAGCACCAGGCTTTTATCTGGCGATAAAAGCATGTTGAGACCATTTCGGTCTATGACAGAACACTATGGTGTGTTCCAGGAAGAAACCTGGGTGTCGCGGGTTCGAAGCGATCGTTTCCGGACACGTGTAAGGAAAAGACGTGAAATTCCCGTCGGGCTCATATTTTCATATTTTTGTGCAATTATTACTAAAATGAAGCTATTTTTTAGACAGTTATATATAAGAGTAATGGTTTTTGACCGAAAACTATTTAAACTTCAATGTAATGTATTTAACTTATATTCGCCGTGTAATATATTTATATATATTATATGTAAAAAAAGGCGATAAACTCCGATGGCTGATAAGCCTTGAGAGTTCATGGGTGATTGCATAAATATTTTAGAACACAATTTAGTACCGAAGTTTAGGATACTTTCTGATGATGAAAAAGCAGAGATGCTTGCTAAATTTAAGATAAATGAAAGCAATTTACCCAAGATTTTTGACTCAGATCCAGTTGTAAAGAAGATTGAAGCAAAAGCTGGAGATGTTTTTGAGATAATAAGAGAGTCAGAAGTAGCTGGAGAAACAACATATTATAGGTATGTTGTAGAGGCAGTTTAGTCGGTGTGAATTTATGTTAATACCACTTGAGGAAACATTCGGTAACGAGAAGGAATGGGTAAGATATCAGATAGACTCATTCAACAATTTCATTGATTTTGGTTTACAGAAAATAATTGACGAAGTAGGAACAATACGTGTTGTTCAAGATAAAGAAGATCTTAAGATAAAATTCGGTAAAGTGACAATAGGTGGACCGGTTGTGCATGAGGCAGATGGTTCTGTAAGGACAATATTTCCAAATGAAGCTCGTATCAGAAACATGAATTATATGTCCCCTATACATGTAAAAATGACTCCTATATTCAACGGTGTTCAGGAAAAATCTGAAGACGTTCATATAGGTAATCTCCCTGTTATGATCAAATCAAAAATCTGTACACTTCATGAATTAAACGATGAAGAACTTATAGAAGCAGGTGAAGATCCGTCAGATCCCGGAGGATACTTTGTTGTAAACGGTACGGAAAGAGTTTTGGTACTCATAGAAGAAATAGCTTCAAACAAGCCGATTTTTGAAAAAACACCTGAAGACGGTGTTACTGTAAGAATCAACTCAGAAAAATCCGGATTTAAACAAAGACACCTCGTTGAAATGAAAGTTGACGGTGAAATAACAATTTCATTTGCAAACATCAAAAAACTTCCAATTGTTGTACTTCTAAAAGCACTTGGTCTTGAAAACGACAAAGAGCTTTGTGACATGGTTTCAAAAGATAACAAGATACTCAGTGAATTCTACACAAACCTTTACGAAACAGATGTAATAACAACAGAAGAAGCGGTTGACTTCATTGGAAGGAAACTTAAAGTTTCAAAAGATTACATTGAAGAAAGAGTAAACCAGATTCTTGACAGATATCTGTTGCCTCATCTTGGTCAGGATATCAGCAACAGGATGACAAAGGACAAATATCTTGCAAGAATTATCAGAAAATGTATCTGCGTAAAACTTGGGATTTCTTCTGAAGATGACATTGATCATTATTCCAACAAAAGACTTCTCATGTCAGGAAAACTTTTCGAGCAGCTATTCAGGTCAATAATGCTTGGAAGGTGGGGTCTTATAGCAAAAATGACTTACAATTATCAAAAACTTGTAAAAAGGGGAAAATTCCCGACAGTACAGTCAATCATAGAAGCAAATACAGTTACAAAGCAGATATTATCTTCGCTTGCCACAGGAACATGGATTGGCGGCAGGACAGGTGTGTCACAAAGGCTTGACAGAAGCTCATACATCAAGACAGTATCTCATTTACGATCAGTATTATCACCTTTGACTCCAACTCAGGAGCATTTCAAGGCACGACAGGTTCACCCAACTGAATGGGGTAAATTGTGTCCAGCAGAGACTCCTGAAGGAAGTTCAATAGGTCTTAGGAAACATCTGGCTCTTCTTAC
>DAOWAL010000130.1 GCA_030634615.1 Candidatus Aenigmatarchaeota archaeon
AACTATATGATCAAGATGTTTACTGGCGAAATCGATAAATTTTTCTGGATAGCTATCCTCATACAACTCGGGAAAATATTCTTTACATTTCACTTTATATTGATTAAAAATTTCAGATGCCTTTTTAGAATCAGTTTTATCGAGTTCAAACTTATTAAATAACAATCCGTACAATTCCATTATTTTATAATGTTTATCGTAATCAAGATTTGGTTTGTCCGAACCTAGATACAAAATTTCATTTTCAAGCATTTTAACGGCATATCCACGCAACCTCTCATTTTTAAACCCATCTAAAATTGTATTGGCCATCGTTTCATATGAATCGAAAATAAGACATTTCGTAGCAAATCCTGAAGGCGTGCCTTCAGGCATCAGAATATCCCCATGCATGTAAGCATCTACAATTGTCAACATAGAATTTCTTTGCCCAAGGGTGTAATCATTTTCTCTTAAACCATGTTGATATCCTAAAAGTACAGTAGAAAAAGATCCATTACTGTGAACATCATATACATTCAGACCATTCGATTCCCCTAAAGATATTACCTGTTGTTCTGTTCTCTTTTTGAATGGGCCTTTAATCTGAGAATTCAATTCGATGAATTTTTTGATAGTTTTACGAACTTCTGGTCTTAGTTCATTACTTACTGTTTGAGGTCCACCGAGAAGAGAAGGTATACTCAGAAATGCAGCATCTTCAATAGTATCTCTAGGTAAACGAGATAAAAAATTGCGCCTATCTATTACTTCGTCTCCCTCTAATTCATGTTTCAATGCCTTTAATATTATTGACATATTAATCACTGTTAAGTTATTACTATTTATATAAGTACATGTCCTTTAAAAATAAAAACATTAAACTGGGATAGTGAAAATTTAAATCAGAGTTTTCTAAATAATAACCAGAAAACTCCCGGGGAACCGGAATGCCATTACCAGTCACTCCTGAGGCTCTATCTGTTTTTAAGCAAAACGAAACAAAGTTATATTATGGAAGAAAAAGGCAACGAGTGCTGTTCTCATCACGGTAAACACAAAGGATGCATAGGAGGAATTTTATTCATCATAGGTTTAATATTCCTTGCAAAAGATTTTGGATATATACCGGGAATCAGCTTCTGACAATTCTTTTCATAGTGGGCGGCATTTTTATGATGCTCAAGATGTTAATGCATCATAAATAAAGCTCAGATGAAATGGAAGTGTACAATACATTTAACTATTTTTTAGATTTTTCAGCCATGTTTCATAATTCGAATTTTTATTAAAATAAGTTTTGATGCAAAAATAATAATCACATCAATCGTAACTAAAGAATGTTTCGCCTCTTTTAGGAAGTTCTTTTCCACCTTCAAGCGGTATTTTCATTATTTCAGGCATAACTTTTCCATGGAAATTTAGAAGTTCTTCATCGTTTTTGGGTTTCCAGAAAATTGAATATGTTCCGCTATGACCACTCCACAGTTTGCTTGGGTTAAATTTAACTTTGAAATTCTTGTTTTTTCCAATAATTTCTTTTATATATTTCAACGTTGATTTTTTGGTCATAAGTCTTTCTCTGATCGCAGAAGGAGTTTCTGCACCAAGAATAGTTTGTATCCCAAACTGATATTCAATATGCCATTTAGATTTTGAATCACTGCTAAGATCTTGAGCAAATTGACGGTCAACCATGAAATTTGGTTCATTATTTGTTTCTATGTAATTAGTTTTTTCTGGGTTCATGTAGTGTCTAAAAGGTTGATCTATCTGGAAATGTTTAAAAACTTCCATAGGTCCTGTATATTTTACGGATTTCATGACATTTTATTGATAGAAAAACTTATAAATGTATCATTTTATTACTTTTATGTGACTATATCTATTTCAACTTCGGTATCCATCTTGGTACTTCTTTTTTGTATTTGATATAGTCCTTTCCGAATCTCTTTTCTAGTGCGGGTTCTTCTGAGAATATGAAATAGAAATGATTCAGTACAAAGAAGAAGACTGCCCATACAAGTAAAGCTGCTGAATTGAATATCAGAGATTCACCGAGTAGGATGAAAACAACACCAGTTATCATTGGATTTCTCATTCTGCTGTAGAGTCCTGTTATGACTAATTTTTGAGGCGGTTCCCATGGAGCAGGCGTTCCCTTTCCAACTGCGAAAAATGTTTTGACCGTATCAACTGCAAAGAAAAGTCCTATCAGTGTAGGGACAATCCCTATGGCAATGAAGAACATATGGATTTCTGAATTCAGTACTAGGTTGTAACTGAATAAAAACAAAAGAAATGACGGTATTACAACAAGTACCATAAACGGCAGTGCAATAATACCTTTAGCAAGTGTTACTAACGACGGTCTGTTTCTTACCATAGTTATAATTAAATTCAATTCCATATATGAACTTTCTTTTGGCGCATGTTGACATTGTTTAAACGTAAACTATTTAGGCAACAAAACAAAAAGCTAATCATGAAAGAAGCCATGTTCTTTAGCAAGCTTGAAAAGAACAAAGTACAATGTAACCTGTGCCCATGGGAATGTGTTATCAATGATAACAAGACAGGATCATGCGGTGTAAGACAAAACAAAGAAGGAACGCTTTATTCTCTTGTTTACGGTCATCCAATTTCGGCCAATGTTGATCCGATTGAAAAAAAGCCATTATTCCATTTTGCACCAGGTACGAAGTGTCTTTCAATTGCAACGGTTGGATGCAATCTGAAATGTAAATTCTGCCAGAATTTTGAGATATCACAGGAATATGGAAATGTACACGGGGATAATTTAGAACCACACGATGTTATTGATCTTGCAAAAAGATATGGTGTGCAGGGAATTGCTTACACTTATACTGAACCAACCGTGTTTTTCGAGTACGCGCTTGACATCATGAGGCTTGCAAAATCTGAAGGACTGTACAACGTGTGGGTATCAAACGGGTACACTAATCCTGATACTGTAAGAGAAGCGTCAAAATATTTGGATGCCGTCAATATCGACCTTAAAGGAAACGATGGTTTTTACTGGGACGTATGTGGAGGTAAAGGCGT
>DAOWAL010000074.1 GCA_030634615.1 Candidatus Aenigmatarchaeota archaeon
CTCGGGTTCGACTATTATGCTTTTTTCATCAAACAATCGAAGCTGAGTTTTTTTAACATCGCCTTCATCGTATATCTCTCCGACAATTTCCTCAAGTAAATCTTCAAATGTTACGAGTCCTTTAACAACACCTTTTTCATCATTTACTATTGCCATATGTGTACCAATTTCTCTGAAATCGTCCATAAGTAAATTAAGGTTTTTGTCTCCTTTGACATACATTATTGGAGAAATTATTTTTTCGATCTCTGTGTCAAATTGTTTTCTTTTTATGTGCTCAAGTATGCTTTTGAGATGTATAACACCTATCATGTTATCAAAACTGTTTTTGTAAACAGGAATTCTTGTGTATTTCGATTTTAGCATCTCCATTAAAACATCGGATAATCTCATGTCAGAACGTATTGCTGCAATTTTATTTCTTGGTGTCATAATTTCTGAAACAATAGTGTCACCGAATTCAAACACATTTTTTATCATCTCTTCTTCATCTTTTTCTATGACACCAAGTTCTGCTCCCATGCTAAGAGTTGTTCTTATATCATCTTCAGTCATTTCCGGATCTTTCTTCTTTTTCCTTGGGCTGAATAATTTTAGCATTCCAAGACTTAGGTATTCAAGAAAAATTACAATAGGATAAAGTATTTTTGTAAGTGCAAAAAATGGTGCAGCGAGTATGAGAGATACCTTTTCAGCATTCTGGTGACAATATGATTTTGGTGTGATCTCTCCGAACACCAAGACCAAAAATGTCATAATGCCCGTTGCAACACCTACACCCTGAGAACCAAACATTTCTGTAAATAATATTGTTGCAATTGATGCTGCTGCTATGTTCACTACGTTATTGCCTATAAGAATTGTAACAAGGAGTTTATGTGGCTCGTCTTTCAACTTTCTCAGTATCTTGGCTCCCCTTTTCCGATTTCTCACGAGCTTTCTCACCTTTATCTCACTAAGGGAAAACATGGCTATTTCTGCACCTGAGAATAACCCCGAAAGTGCAATTAAGATAGTTAGAACAACAAATTCAGTAAACATATTATATCTAAGAAGTAATTGGATTAGTCTGTTTATTAAATTGGTTCCATGTGTTAGAATCTAGGAACAAATGAAAACATGTGAGTATCCATGTCTACTTTGTTCTTGGTTAACTTTATACCCTCTTTTCTGAGAAGTGAAATTCTTTTCTTAGCAGCTGCATGTGTTCCTTCTATTTTACCGGTTGATTTTACAACTCTGTGAACAGGGATGCTTTTTAGATGAGCATGTGTTGAAAGTATCCTTCCAGTTGCCTTTGCTGCAGTTGGTCTACCAATCGTTTTTGCTATTTCAGAATATGTTGTTACTTTCCCTCTTGGGATTTTTCTGACAAGTGAAAGTACCTTTTCAGTGAATGTCTCTTCAGTTGCCCTGAATTTTACACTCTCTTTTTCTACTATCACTTTTGCCATTTTGTTCAATTTGTTTTCAAGTTCAATGACTTTTCTTGTAACATACCTGTAGTTGTTTTCTAAACCATATTCAAGTTCTTTTCTTCTTGTGTCCATTTTGCTTAATCTGAACTCTGTTTTTGCTTTGTAAGAATCTGCTATGTTGAATGTTGTTTCCAGGTGCTGGGAAACTTGATGTAATTTTCTGTATATATCATCCTGGTAGTTTGCCATTCTCTGGTTTCTTATTTCATTGCCCAGTTTGCCTGCACCTATTATTACCATGAAAAAACCAAGTACTGCTGTGTACTCGAGAGATATATAGGATTCAATTGCACCTAGTACAATTGATATACCCATTAGTATGAACATTATCCAAAATACCTTGTCCCAGTATTTGAACCAGTGTAATGATAACATAGTTGTTATTTGACAGTAAAGAATTTAAATATGTTATTTACCTTATCAGCGATCTTTTTCAATTTTATCCAAAAAATCTTTATATTCCCTTTCTTCTATTCTTCTTATTTCTTCTGTTAAGTTATTTACTGCTTGCCTGTATATCATACTGTCAGGTCTTGCTGAAAGACCACTGGCATTTATTGACCATTGACCAGTAAGATCAAAGTATTTCTTTGCAAGGCTATACATAATAAAATTTTATTTTTTTGGATTTTTAAAGGGTATCATTGCATATAAATTTATAAACTGAGGCTCTCAATAAGGTTGATATATATATTAATGCATGTAAGTTATAGGTGTTAACATGAAATTTCCTAAAGTGATGCGAACACACTGCCCAAAGTGCAACAAGCATACTGAGCACACTGTAAAGCAGTCGAAGAGAAGGGGACGATCTCAGGCCCACCCAAATTCCCAGTCACAGCGAAGATTCAAGAGGAAAATGGAAGGATATGGATCATTCCCACGACCAAACCCTAAAGGACAGGGTAAGGCAACAAAGAAAGTTGATCTGAGACTTACATGTGGTGAGTGTAAAAAAGCCCACCCAAAGAAAGGGTTCAGGGCAGGGAAATTTGAACTTGTTTAAGGTGAATAAATGGGAAAAGAAAAGAAAGCAAAGCAAAAAGGCAAGAAGCAGAGAACAGGGAGAAAACATGAGTCCATAAAGATATGGCAAAAATACGAAATTTCAGGCGACTCAGTTACAAGGAAAAACAAATTCTGTCCACGATGTGGCGAAGGAACAATGCTCTCAAACCAGAAAAACAGGCTTTACTGTGGTAAGTGTGGTTACACAAGTTTTGGCGCAAACCAAGCAGCTCCACCAAAACCAGTTGAGGCTCCGAAAATTGAAGAAGAATCTCCTAAAACAGATGAGAAACCATCTGAGGAGAAAAAAGAAGAAGAAAAACCTGCAGAAGAAAAAACTTCTGAGTGAGATTTTCTCCAAAACTTTTTATTATATAACAGTTAATAGAATTATCAGATTAATGGGGTGTTTTTGATGAAGATTACAGTTTCTGTCATAAAGGCCGACATTGGAAGTATTGGCGGCCACATTAAACCAAGCGAAAGACTGCTTGACACTGTCAAAAAATTTATCCAGGAATACGGAAAGGATATCATAATAGATTATTACATAAGTTATACTGGTGATGATATTGCAATACTTATGACCCATACACACGGTAAGAATAATGAAAAGATCCATAAGCTTGCTTGGGATGCATTCAAGGCGGGAACACTCATTGCAAAAGATCAGGGACTTTACGGTGCTGGTCAGGATCTTTTAAAAGATTCATTTTCAGGAAACATCAAGGGAATGGGCCCTGCAGTAGCAGAGCTTGAATTCAATGAAAGACCAGGTGAACCATTCCTTTTCTTTGCAGCTGACAAGACAGAACCAGGTGCATACAATCTTCCAGTATACCTATCATTTTCAGACCCTATGCATTGTGCAGGCCTATTACTTAGCTCGAACCTTACGAAAGGTTTCAAATTCAGAATAATGGATGTGGAAAACACAAAAGGTGACAAAGTAATAGAACTCAGGACACCGGAAGACATGTACGACATTGCAGCTCTTCTTCGTGACAATGCCAGGTTTGTTGTCGAATCCGTTTATTCGAGGCACAGTGAAGATCAGGCCGCTGCAATAAGTACAACAAGGCTGCATAATATCGCTGGCAAGTATGTTGGCAAGGACGATCCTGTCATGCTTGTAAGGACACAGAAGGACTTCCCGGCAACAGGTGAAATACTTTCACCATTTTCACTTGGTCATCTTGTCGCAGGGTTTATGAGAGGTTCTCATACAGGTCCTCTCATGCCGGTAAAGCTCAACTCTACAATATCTTATTTCGACGGTCCGCCAATAGTTAGCTGTGCGGCATTTTCCATACGCAATGGAAAGCTCAGCGAGGCAGTTGATGCATTTGATCATCCATACTGGGATCATGTGAGAGCTGAGGTATCAAAGAAAGCATCAGATATCAGAAGACAGGGATTTTCAGGCCCGGCAATGCTTCCATACAGCGAGCTTGAATACGGTGGTATAGTTGATATCCTGGAACGCCTTGAGAAGAAGTTTAAGATAACTAAATGAAGACTACCAAGTAGTGACACGTAGTTAAGTTTAAAAAGCTTCTTAGCAAGAAAACAACCATGAGTACACAAAATTCATTTTACCAATCCGATGTTGGTAGAAGAAGTCTTAAGAATTTTAAAACATCTTACAAGGATGGGAACATTTCTTTTATTTACAGACCTTACGGTAGAGATGAGAGTACAATGATTGAAATAAGAGAAGATGGACTTTATGCAACATTTTCTCCGGGTGTAAGAAAAATCAGTGGTAAATTTGTTCCAATATCCGAAAGGGGAAAACCAAAACAAATCAGAATGAATCTTCTTACCAACGGAAAAAACAAAGTACCAGATAATTATATTGGTTCGGGGACACTTGCCAAACCAAAACAAATCAGAATGAATCTTCTTACCAACGGAAAAAACAAAGTACCAAATGATTATACTGGACCAGGTTCAAATATACTTAGTAATAATCTTAAACTTGTGGAAATAAGCGGTTCTAAAGAAATCACAAGAGATCTTATTTCAGCGTGTACAAATATGGTTCAAGATGTTTCTCAAATTATGAGGAAAGGCGATAAAGAATTTGTAATGACTGGAAATTATTCTGATGATGTGACTAAATTCTTGAATGAGGTTGGTTTTAATTTAATTTCCCCAGAAAAATATCAACTCAGAGAAGCTCGAGAAGAATTTTACAAATTGCTTAAATTAAAATTAGGTCTAGAAACCAGCAAGCAAATCTAATATCGCTTCTTTTACATTGCTTGATTTAACAACACCCGAAGCCACAAGTATACCACTAGCTCCAAGGTCAATTGCTTTTTCGACATCTTCGCAGTTTTTGACACCGGCTCCACACAACACTGGTGTGTCATTAACATCTGCAACATTCTTAACAGAGTTTCTTATAATCTCGGGTTTTGCTTTTGAGACAGATATATCTCCCCCAATTAATTCAGGAGGTTCTATTGCAATGTAATCTGGCTTGAATACTGCAATTTCTTTTGCCATCTCAGGTGTTGCTGTGCACACTACTGTTCTTAGCCCTATCTCTTTACATCTTGCAATTGTCTTTTCAATTGTTTCGATATTGATCTGCCTTTCCGAATGATTAATTAATGTTCCGACAGCGCCAGCATTCTTTACAGCTTCCGGCAGAATGTGACCGGTTCTTGACCCATAAGTTACTGGATCAACATGCTGTGCAAAAACAGGAATTGAGTTATTCTCAGAAAGCGTTCGTATGTCGGTTGGTTGTGTTGCAAGAATTATTTCGACTTTATCATTGGCAAGCGACTCTGCTATTTCAGCTATTTTAAGAGCACCTACTCCGATACATTCCTCGTATGCTTTCAAATTTATCAAAAGAACAGATTTCATAATGTTAATAATTGTATTACTCCATTTATAATTTTTTTGTATAAACACAAAAGTAATTTAAATCTAATATACAAGTAAAATCCATGAGAAGGCTTGTCTTACTAATATGTGTTTTATCAATTTTCCTTTTGGCACTTCCTGTAAATGCGGTCAATGTTGATGTCATACCATCACATGGCGATATTCCTGCCAAAGAAAAAGCATGGTACACAATAGAAATACAAAATGATTATCCCATGGCAGATAATTTTGTCATAACAGTTATTGGTCCGCATTTAGAATGGCTCAACCTTGGTGCATATTACATAAAAATGAATGCGAACGAAAAAAAAGAAATTGACATGTTCTTTTATCCTGATGAAATCGGGACATATGATTACACGGTTTTAGTATATTCAAACAGGGATAACAAAATCAAAGATTCTGACACCGTTTCACTAAAGGTTCTTCCTGAAAGGCCAGTAAAATTATTGTCATTTTCAGCTGAAAGGATTGGAAATAATCTTGAGGTTTTCATGGAATTTGCAACAGCAGAAGAAAGGAATCTTGACATCTATTTTGAAGTTATGAGCAGTGCAGAAAAAAGAGTCGGATACACTGAGTTCAAGGAAGTAGTTGATGGAAAAGTCGAAATAACAAGAATAATGGAACTCGGTGAACTTGATTCTGATGAATATGAACTTCGGATGGGGATACCAGAATTTGGTGTTACTGCAAACACTGGTTTTTTGGTTGCACCGATTCACAAAGTTGTAACGAAAAAAGAAATAGTCTCAACGCCATTTGGTGATGAGGTGACAATAACACTGACAAATCAGGGCAACGTTGTTGAAGACTACGCTGTGAGTGAAACCCTTGAAAACAGTCAATATGTTGAATTTGATGAAGAGCCAATAGGTATTC
>DAOWAL010000099.1 GCA_030634615.1 Candidatus Aenigmatarchaeota archaeon
AACTCTGGAGGTTCAAAACAGAAGGCAACATCTACAACGCCGACAGTTTCGCCACTAAGGGTAATATAATATATTTCGGTTCGGATGATCAGAATTTATATGCCCTGGACATAGAGAATGGGAAAGAGTTATGGAGATTCAAGACCGGCGGTGTGATAAACGCGGCTGCAACCATAGATAATGACGTAATATATTTCACTTGCCATGATAGAAACCTCTACGTTCTGGATATGGAGGGGAAGGAGCTTTGGCGTTTCCAGACAGGGGAAAAAATGGGAGGAAAGGCCATTGTCCATAAAGATGTCATATACTTCGGTTCAACCGATCACAATTTTTACGCGGTCACCGTAGAAGGAAAATTATTGTGGAAGTTCATGACTGACAACGAGGTGTGGGGCGCATGTATAACCAAAGATGGCGTTGTTTACTTCGGCTCTTATGACTGTAATTTCTACGCATTGGACGCGATAACAGGTCAGGAACTTTTCAGGTTTAAGGCAGCAAGTTCCAAAACCAGCGAATATGATATAGAGCAGGAAACAGTTTTCGAATTCAACAGTCCTCAACTAGCAGAAGAGGACGACAAAGAAAAAGATAGGTACACTTCTACTGTCATAGCAAGCGGAAACATAGAAAGCGAATACAATGTCAAAAGCGAGTATCAAACAAAATCAGAATATCAGTCCGGTAGTGATTACAAGTAGGTAAAGAACATCTTTTTAAGATTTCGCATGATATTTTCCTTATGCTAGGATTCGGAAAAAGTGGTAAAAGAGAAGAAATTCCTATACCGAAAGAAATTGAATGTGATGATACTTACCAGAAAAATCACGAAACGCTCCAGGAACTTGTTTATGGTAAAGATGGTACCAAATTTAAAGAACTAATGATTGATGCAATATGTCATGGTAGAGAAAACCCTGAAAAATACAGGGATGAACTGACAAACAAATATTCAAAAGTTTTTGATAAAATAATGGAAAAAGCTCAAATTTTCACAAAAAAATTCATATCTGAAATTGAAACAAAGTGGGATCAGGAATCAATTTCTAAATTAATTTCAGATTTTTCAGAAGAAGGAAAAAATGGTGATCTTGGAAAATTTTTCACTAACATATACTCCACATTGAGATCAGATGATACATTTAATTATAACAAATTGTTTGACTACCCTGTAAGATTTGCACAATGCCTTGAATTGGGTTATAAAAAAAATCCCACTGAATTACTTTCTTAGAATTATTTCTATTATGTCGCCGTTTTTGACTTCATAATCTGCACCGAGCTTTCTTCTCGTTTCAAAATCAACTCCGCCCATGAACTTTTCTGCCATCTCACTATGCACCCTGCCTGCGAACTCTTTTAATGTGCTCCCCCTCGGTGCAAGTATGGCATCCGGTAGGATATTATTTTTTTTATCCGTTAGCTTTGTTATGTTTGCAACAGGGAATGCAACAATGTAATTCAGAAGGTTAAATACAGCGTAATCAAGGCATTTTTGAACGCCTGTTGACCCGTAATTTCCAATAACATTTTTTACAAATTCCAGGGCCTTTTCCTGCTTTTCGTTCAGTCCATCGCTTTTGGCTATTTCAAAATCTTTATTACCGGGAATGTAATTGATAAGGTCGTGCTTGTCAGCTTCTTTGAGCGCAAGTTCACTCTCAGCTGAGCATGGGATTATGTCATAATGAGGAAATTCTTTTTTCAGTTTTTCCAAATTTTCCTTTGCTCCTGGTATGTCTGCTTTGTTTGCCGCTATTATCATTTTCTTTGATATCTTCCTCAGTTCGAAGGCGAACTTCCTGAGGTCATCGTCTGTCCACTGTGCTGGTTTTTCTGTTGGAAGACCAGTTGTTTTGAGTGCTTCCTTTATTTGTTCTTCGTTTATCTTAAGCCCTGAGAACTGCTTGACAAGTGACTGAAGAAGATCTCTTCTTTCCATTTCAACTTCTCTTGAAAATTTATTCCAGTGTTTTTTCATGAGGCCGAAAAACCATTGACCTATCTCCTCCTCTAGGAAGCGGATGTCATTTGCAGGATCATAACTTCCCTTTTCAACCGGCTCACCATTTTCATTCGCCGAACCTGAAACATCTATAACGTGAATGAATGCATCTGCCTGTATCAGATCATCGAGAAACTGGTTACCAAGACCCTTCCCTTCGTGAGCTCCTGGTACAAGTCCTGCAACATCAAGTAGTTCTACTGGTACAAAACGAGTACCATTTTTACAATAACCAACCTTGGGATTACATTTGGATTCTATCTTCCCTTCGGGGCACGATGTTTTTACAAAACCAACAGCATGGTTTGGTTTTATTGTTGTAAAAACCCTGTTAGAAATTTCAACGTCTGCAAGCGTCAATGCCTTAAACAGACAACTTTTACCCACATTCGTTTTGCCTATTATTCCGATCAACATACAATCACTTTTGAATACTCGATTTTTAGTTTAATAACCTTTACTTTTCCATGCTGCTTGGAAGCGGAAATTTTTCAAATTCCTCTAAGAGATTATCACCATCTTTGAATCTGGAAATTGCTTCCGCTGTGTACTTGGCTCCTCTTAGCGCGTTGTGTGGATTGGGTTCAGCCGGAATACCAAGTGACATGAGTATATCATCCAGTGTGAATAAAAGTTCTGTTTCTGCAAACTCCCTCGGTATTCCCGAAAGAACAGCAAATTCTGTCTGCAGGTCATAAACATCGCTGCTGAACGGAAAATCAAGACCAAATCTGTCTGCTGTTGATTTCAGAAATGAGTAATCGAATAGTGTGTAATAACCGCCTATTTTATCATTTCCAGTCTCGTTTACCCATGAAATAAATTCTTCCATCAATTCCTTTGGTGATTTGGGATTTTCCCTAGCCTGTTTTTCTGTAAAACCGTTTATTTCAAGTGCTTTTGGGTTTATGGCAGCCCCTTCCCATATTCTGCATTCACCGTAAAATGTGTTTTTAGGATTTGAAAAATCAACAGCACCTATGCTGAGAATTGAATTGTTTACATGGTCCAGTCCTGTTGTTTCAACATCAACTATTATCATGTTTGATTATTCTCATTGTTTTTTAAATTTTTACAATTGAATGAACATGTTTATCGCCATCCCGAAAACGACAACTATGAAAAAAATCCTAATCCATTTATCGCCCCTTTTCATTGCGAATTTGGATCCGGCCCACCCACCGATAGCGCCTGTAATCAACAGAGGGATTGCTATCTCATATATAATAATACCTGCTATCATGAAGAAAATAGTTGAAGATATTAGGCCTGCAATCGTAACAACCTTCCTCGTTCCCATGCTCTGGATGAACGTCTGTCCGAAGAGCAGTATCAGTATGTAGCTTATGAATATACCGCCTCCGCCACCAACCATTGTTGATATCATTATCGCGAAAAACACCATGACACAACCAGTCACATTTTTTACATAACCACATTTCTTGACTTCTATTGTCCCAAGTTTTCTGTTTGTGAGCATGATTACGAGGACTGCTACTATGAGGATGGCTATCATTCTTTTCAGAATAAATTCATCTATGCTCAGAACCATGAAAGATCCCACCAGTGAACCTCCAATAGCGCATCCTGCAAGGGATGATCCTACCCTCCAGTTGACTTTGCCGCCACGGGTGAATTCGAAGAGCGAAGCCCCTCCTGTCCCAACATTATAGAATCTGGAAATGGCGACTGCACTTTGGGCGGGCACACCAAAAACTGACACCAGGAGCGGAACCATTACTAGTGCTCCGCCACCAACGATGACAGAATAAAAAGAGAGAAAGAAGTTGAGGATAGCCAGCATCAGTATGATCGAAGGATCCATCTACCTCACATTCCCTTCAATACCTTTGTCGACTATTACTCTGCCTTTATCAGTTTGTAGTAGCTTTTCATTGTATACAACTTTACCCTTCTTGGAAGTTATTTTGAGCTTTAGAACATCCTTTATGTCAACTTCTTTTGCAGGTCTTTTTACAACACCTTCTGCAGTAACATCAGTTCCCGGTTCCCCGTTCGGTAATAATAATCCGACATTTTTACCATCGTCTGCGGTAAGAAGCATGCCTTCAGATACAATTCCACGAAGTTTTGCAGGTTTCATGTTTGCAACAATTATTATGTTTTTACCTTCGATGTCCTTCTTTTTGTAATGTGCTTTCAGTCCTGCAACAATTGTCCTTTTCTCTTTTCCTAAACTAAGATTCAAAACATAAAGTTTCTCAGCTTCTGGATGGTCTTTTACTTTTTCCACTTTTGCAACCTTTAGATCAAGAGCTGCAAAAGGTTCTGAGAAATTAATATCACCAATTCTTTCAAAAAGAATCTCAGGTTTCCCGATCTTTTTGTTTTCAATTTCCTCGTAAAGATCATCCCATTTGAGATTTTTTAATCCAAGCTGTTTCTCAAGTTTTTCCGAAGATTCGGGCAGTATTGGTTTGATAACTATTGCAAGTTTTTTTACAATGTTTACTGCAACTGCTAAAACCGTGTTCATTCTATCTTTATCCGTTTTTTCCAGTTCCCACGGAGCATTTTCCTGGAAATATCTGTTACCTATATCGCTTATTTCAAGGATATGTTTTACAGAATCACGGAACGTGAAATTTTGGTATGCATTGTCAATTGCCCTTACT
>DAOWAL010000027.1 GCA_030634615.1 Candidatus Aenigmatarchaeota archaeon
ACAGCCCAGATATGGTCATACTTCAATATACTGATAATGATATAGGGCCACCCAGATCTGAACTTGGCTGGGGGAGAACAGGAATATACATATATTCAAGAACGAATGTTTTGTTATTTGGGGACAGAATAGTTCCCGCACTTCCCTTCATTGATGAAAGTGTTAGTTGGGTTCTTCTAAAAAATTCAGCGTTTTTTAGATTCATTTCATATAATGTCAACATAATTATGCTCAAGGGTTCTGAAATTGAAGACGCGGAAAAAAGCTTTGAGTCCGTTGAAAACATTTACGATTTGACTAAAGAAAGTAATATGCAACTAATAATCATCAACCTTCCGCCAGCGAACATGGAACTATGGAATGAGAAAACACAACAACATCTAAAAGAACTTTCATATGATCTTGGTGTACCTTTCTATAATATGGCTGATCATGTTGATGATATTAGTGAAATAGCGTCTGATATTGAACATGATTTTCCTTACCATTATAATGCTGAAGGCTATAGCATAGCGGCAGAAGTTTTAAAAGATGCTGTGCTCAAAGAAATTTCATTAAATTCTTAGGCATAAAGAAACATTTATAAAAATAAAAAAAGACAGGGAAACTATACTAGTTTGCCCTATTTTTAACCCCTGATTTCCTCATCGAAATCTGCGATCTGGTGTTTTAGGGTTATTAACATATCGTTTGTTTTCTCAAGCGAATTTTGCATCAAAACCTTTTCTTTCTGAAGATTCCCGATTTGTTGACCAAGTATTGTTTTGTCAGCTTCTAGACCTGCTTTACCTTCTTTGAGTTCACCGATTTTTGACTGAAGACCTTCTTCCTGTTTTTCCTTTGCCTTCAGTTCATCTTGCATTTTGTTTCTTGTTTCTTTCAAGTGGTTGACAACTTCTCTTAATTGTATCTCTTCGCCTTTAAGCTGCCTTACTTTTTGGTCCAGGAGTTTCCTCTCTTCTTTTATGTTCAATGCCTTGACAACATCCTCATTCAAAGTTCCAAGGATGTCATCTAAACCCGCATGTATTTCCTTCATTGATTTTTTCGCCATCAAGACACCTCTCTTAATTTATAATAACATTGAATTTCTATTTAAGCATTTTTAGTCTTTTATCTTGTTTCTTTGTATCATTCTCAGTATTTCTGAAAGTTGGTTGTTTATGGAATCAACATTTAGCTGGGAGGGTGCAATTTCTATTTTGTCTTTATCCATTGATCCCCTTTCTGCCCAGCCGCCCTTTTCGAATGAATAGACATAATTTTTCTTAACATCTTCTGACATCTTCATTATCTTTGTTTCCATTGTCTCGACAAGTTTTGTAAACTTTTCATTGTTCTTGGTAATCTTTCTTATTTCCTCTTTTAGGTTTGCGTTTTCTTTTTTCAGTTTTTTTACAATGGACATGTCTTTTTTCAGAATTTCCTTTGGATTGTCTATTGTGGAAGCGGCTGCAATTCTCTTTTTCCAGTATACTGATTCTTCCATATTATTCATTATGTGAGTGGGTGTTTAAAAAAATCGATTAAATAATAGTCTGTACGAGATCATTTTCACGCATGAATTTGCACACCTTGCAAAATTCTGTTCCTGCCTGCATTACACTTATCTCTCCTGATGCAATGCCTTTTACTGTGTTTTCCAGGAGACCCAGTAGATTTGGATCATTCAAAAATATGTCAGTATTTCTTCCACGCAAGTCTCTGCTGTACTGTGAAACTGCCGGCTGTGTTGTGCCGAGCATCCGTGCTGCCCTTGTCTGTGAAAAATTGTACTCGTCTATCAGTTTTTTGGCAACAAGTGCCCTAAATCCGGGCAGGACTTCATTCATCATGTATTCGCAGATAGGCTTAATTTCAATCACCATGTTTAAACGTAATTTCTATAATTAGATAGGTAGTATATAAAATTATCACACTGTTATAGTCTACAAATTGTTTACACTGTAATTCCTCTGTCCCATGCCAAGCTCTTCTGCGTATCTGGGTTGGACAGAAACGTCTATTCTGTGCATTTTATCTGAAAAATCACTGCCGAACTTTTCGTTTATCATATCAATTGATGCTTGCTCTATTGCCACGATATCCGTTGATGTCAATATCCCGATATCTTCCATCATTGGCTTTCCAGAATCACCAACGCAGTCGCAGTGCTTTGTTATGTTTGTCAGGAAATTGAAATATATTGTGGGTTTTTTTGTGTTATTCCAAGTGCGTATTCTACAATCCTTTCCTGTACTTCTTTGTGTGTTGCTCCATTCCATGGTATTTCGACAGCCCCATAAGGACATACCGCTATGCACGTTGCACAGCCGATGCATTTCTTTTCGTCCATTTTGGCATATTCTTCTAAAACTATTGCATCTGCCGGACAGCTTTCAACACACTTGTTGCATGCTTTACATTTACTGTGATTGAAAACCGGTTTTACCTTTGCATGCACTGCAAGTTTTCCAGCTCTGCTGCCAAGACCCATTCCCATGTTTTTCAGGGCGCCTCCGTATCCTGCTGCCATATGACCTTTACAATGGGAAACTGCTATAATCATGTCATATTTTTTTACAGTCCCGCCAATATGTACCTTGGTAAAATGTTTTCCTTTGATCGGTATTTCCCAGTCTTTTGTGCTATCGTCACATATCACAACTGGAGCGAAAGTGAACCCGTGCATTTTTGCAATTTCCAGATGATCTGCTGTCTTAAGCCTCTTGCCCCTGTATAGGGTATTGCACTCGATAAGTTCGGGTGTTCCGCCTTTTCCCTTTACAATGTCGCATATCTTTTTTGCAAAGACAGGATTGATATGGGTCTTGTTACCTTTCTCTCCGAAGTGGATTTTAATTCCTACTCTCTTTCCTTTGACATTGAAATTTTCTGATATTTTATCGTAAAGGATTTCAAGAGAATCAATAATTTCATCCTTTTCTGTCGTCGGCGAGAAGTAAACATCTGACATGGGAAATACTTTATTTGTACACTTAATAATGTTTTATTTTGCCTGTATTATTTTACATATATAGGGAATTCCCTTATAGATTTTTTCAAATATATTTTACAGAATATAAATGTTTATATACTCCCTTCAACATACAATATATTGGGTGTTTATCACAAGGAAACACAATATGTTGTGTTTTTCAATAAGTAGTGAAAATGCTAAAAATCTTTATAAATGAAAGGTTTGGTTGAAGGGAAAGTGATTGAAATGAATTGTCCGTATTGTGCTCATGAAGACCTGAAAGTTTTGGATAAACGTGAATCTGATGATAGATCAATACGGAGAAGAAGAGAGTGCCTCAAATGTGAAAAAAGATTCACGACATATGAAAGGGTAGAATCTGCTGATCTTATAGTTGTCAAAAAAGAAGGCGGCCGTGAGAGGTTTGATCGTGCAAAGGTAAAGAGTGGCATTCTCAAAGCATGCGAAAAAAGACAAATAACAAATGATATGATAGACAAAATTGTGGATGATATAGAAACAGATCTCAGAAATGAAGATAATGTTGAGATACCCAGCAAGCGTGTAGGTCAAATAGTTATGAAAAAACTGAGGAAACTAGATAAGGTTGCGTACATACGCTTTGCTTCGGTGTACAGGGATTTCCAGGACGTTGAAAGTTTTGAAAATGAACTGAAAAAATTAGTGAAAAGATAGAGGTGTACAAATGACAGTTGAAAAAGTGAGGAAAAGAGACGGAAGGGTCGTAAAATTTGAGAAAGATAAAATAATCAATGTTATATGGAAAGCTGCAAAAGCAGTCGGTGGTAAGGACGAATCAAAAGCAGATAGATTGGCAACTCTTGTTGTCAATGAGATCAATTCTAAGTTCAAAGGAAAGATACCGACGGTTGAAGATACACAGGATACTGTTGAAAAAGTGCTGATAGAAGAGGGTCATGCAAAAACCGCCAAAGCTTACATACTTTACAGGGAGCAGCACAAGAACATAAGAGATGTTCATAAGTTGCTTTCAGAAGATGTTATAATATCAGATTACTTGGACGAAAACGACTGGAAAGTAAAAGAAAATGCAAACATGTCTTACTCGCTTCAGGGACTTAATCTTCACATATCATCTAAATTAATATCAAAATACTGGACCAAGAAAATATATCCTGCAGAAATAAGGGAAGCTCATGAATCGGGCGACTTCCACATACATGATTTAGGAATATTTGGAGCATACTGTGTTGGATGGGATTTGAGAGATCTCATAAACAGTGGTTTTAAGGGTGTCAGCGGAAAAATAGAATGCAAGCCTGCAAAACACTTTAGAGTTGCCCTTGGTCAGATAGTTAATTTCTTTTACACTTTGCAAGGTGAAGCAGCAGGAGCACAGGCATTTTCAAACTTTGATACACTTTTAGCTCCGTACATAAGAAAGGACGGTCTTGGTTACAATGCAGTAAAGCAGGCCATGCAGGAATTCATATTTAACATAAACGTTCCTACGCGTGTTGGGTTCCAGACACCATTTACAAACATAACACTCGATCTGAAAATTCCAAGCTTTATGAAGGATGAACATGTTGCGATAGGCGGAGAAATTCTTGATTCAAAATATGGCGATTATCAGGAAGAAATGGACATGTTCAACAAAGCATTTGCAGAGGTTATGCTTGAAGGTGATGCCAAAGGAAGGATATTCACATTCCCGATTCCTACATACAACATAACAAAAGATTTTGAATGGGATGATCCAAAATATAATATCATATGGGAAATGACAGCTAAGTACGGTATTCCATACTTTTCCAATTTCATAAATTCTGACATGAATCCAGAAGATGTCAGGAGTATGTGTTGCCGTCTGAGAATTGATAACAGGGAACTTAAAAAAAGAGGCGGCGGGCTTTTCGGTGCAAATCCTCTTACAGGTTCAATTGGTGTTGTAACACTCAACATGCCAAGAATCGGTTATTTATCCAAAAATGAAGATGAATATTTTGCAAGGCTCGGTACACTTATGGACCTTGCAAGAGACAGTCTTGAAACAAAGAGAAAGATAATAGAAAGTTTCACGAATAAAGGTCTTTATCCATATTCAAAATTCTATCTCAGGGGAACAAAAGATGGTACAGGAGGTTACTGGAAAAACCATTTCGGTACAATAGGCGTAATTGGAATGAACGAAAGTGTTATGAACTTCATGGATACAAACATTGCATCAAAAGAGGGAATAGAATTTACAAAGAAAGTCATGGACTTCATGAGAGATAAACTTGCCGAATATCAGGAAAAGACAAATAACATATACAACTTAGAAGCAACTCCTGGAGAAGGAACGTCATTCAGACTTGCAAGACTTGACAAAAAGTTTAATCCAGGAATAGTTGTTGCAAATGAGTTTAATGTAAGAAAACAGAAAGCTCCACCATACTACACAAATTCAACACAGCTTCCTGTCAATTACACTGATGACATATTCAAAGCACTTGAATTGCAGGACGATTTACAGTGCAAATATACAGGTGGAACAGTATTGCACGGTTTCATAGGCGAGGATTCTCCTTCGCCTGAAGCAGCAAAATCTCTTGTTAAAAAAATAACAGAGAAATACGCGCTTCCGTACTTTACGGTAACACCGACATTCTCCATATGTCCAAACCACGGATATATGCCGGGAAGACACGATTACTGCCCTAAGTGTGATGAGGACATCGGATACATGGAAGAAAAAGCAGTAGTTGCTAAATAACGGGGTGATAAAAATGGAAGAAACAAACACAAAAATAGAAGAGAAAAAAATCGAGTCAAAGGAAAACCTTGCAGACAAAAGAACAAAGTGTGAGGTTTACTCAAGAATAGTCGGGTACTACAGACCAGTAAATCAGTGGAATGATGGAAAACAGGCTGAATTTACTGACAGAAAAACATTTGTACCGGACAAAAAAGAATGCGAAAGTTGTTAATTAAATGATATGGGATTTATATGATGTTAGGTGGTCTTCAGAAAAATTCATTCATGGACTATCCTGACAAAATATCCTGTATAATTTTTACAGCCGGCTGTAACTTTCGCTGTCCTTTTTGCCACAATGGCTACTTAGTTGTCAACGTAAATGAGACTCCATTAGTAAAAGAAAAATATATATTTGATTTTTTAGAGTCTCGTAAAGGACTGATAGATGCAGTTGTGATAACAGGCGGGGAGCCATTAATGCAAAAAGATATTGGTAACTTCATGAAGAAAATAAAGTCAATGGGATTTCTGGTAAAGCTTGACACGAATGGATCCTTTCCAGATATTCTAAAAGAGCTTATAGATGGTAACCTGCTTGATTACATAGCAATGGACATAAAGGCAACTCCTGAAAAATATGAAGAAGCGTGCGGAGCAAAGGTGGATGTCGAAAAGATAAAGAGAAGTGTTGAGATGATAAAAGAGTCCGGGATTGATTATGAATTCAGGACAACTGCAATAAAAGAAATCCATACACAGGAAGATTTTGAAAAAATAGGAAAATGGCTCAATGGTGCAAAAAAATACTACCTTCAGAAATTTTCAAGCAAAGAAACTATTGAACCAGAGTTTTCAAATAAAACTGCATATACGACGGACGAAATGGAAAAAATATGCAAATCAATAAGAAACTATTCTGTCAATTGTGTAGTAAGGGGTAATTGAATGGGGTTTGTATGCATTTTTACTGGTGACGGGAAAGGAAAAACCTTTTCAGGTATTGGCATGGCTATAAGATTTTTAGGCCACGGTAAAAAGGTTGCCATTGTTCAGTTTTTGAAAGGCAGGAAGAACGGGGAAGTTGCACTCAGAAAACAATTACCGCAACTTGAAATTATCCAATTTGGGACAGAGGAAGATGTTGATTTAACATGCCCAAGTGAAGAGGACGTAAAAAATGCCAAAGAAGCCCTCTTCTATTCAAGACGACTCATGATAAGGGCATACAGACCTGATTTACTCGTACTTGACGAAGTAAACACTGCTCTTTCAGCTGGTATGATAGAAGAATCAGCTGTTTTGGAATTGATGAAAAATGTTCCTGATAAAACAAGCATTGTGCTCACAGGGAATGGTGCAACAGATAAAATGGTTGAAATTGCTGATGTCGTCACTGAGATGAAAAATTTAAAGAAACGCGCTAAAGGTAAAAAAGGTGAATAAAATGGTACTGTCAAATCATTGCATAAGGGAATTAATGGAAGCAGGTAAGCTTGTTATAGACCCGATTGAAGACAAACAAATACAGCCAGCTTCAATAGATCTTAAAATAGCCGATGAGATACTCATTGTTAAAGGAAGTGAAATCAATTTTGGCGAGGAACCGGAATATGAAAGAATAAAACAGGATGTGATAACACTCCCTCCAAAAACCCATGTTTTGGTGAGAACAAGCGAAAGAATCGAGCTTCCAAATGATGTTGGCGGTATAATGAAACTCAGGAGCTCTTTATCGCGTGTCGGCGTTATTTTAAACAATGCCGGCTGGGTGGATCCGGGATTTAAGGGAACTCTCACACTAAGTGTTTTTAATTCAAACGACATACCAGTAAAGATAAAAGCAGGCACACGATTTTCTCAGCTCATATTACTTGGTCTTAGCAAAGAAAGCGATGGATATTCCGGAAAATACGCTGATCAAAAAGAAACAACGGGAAGCAAAGCCCATCTTGACTAGATTTTAACGTTCGATACAGTTTTAAATATTAAAATTAGAGAAATAGTTATGGAGATACTTTCATTTGAATTCGAAAAAATGGATTATCTAATGCTGATAATTTTAGTAGTTTTAGCAGTTGCGTTTTTCTGGACATTCACACATCAGGCAAACTTGACAGGTCTTATTGTTTCTGAACCACAGGGTCCATATGCAGCACTTGAAATAGATGATGGTATTAATGATATGCAAACATACAATGTACCGATTTATAGCAAGGATTCGGCGTTTGATGTTCTCAAAAGAATGGGTACAGTTGAATATGAAATATTTGCAGATGGTGCTGTAATAAAGAAAATGAACGGTATTGGCAATGACAAAGACCATTACTGGACATGCTTCATCAACGACAAACTTCCGGAACTTGGATGTGACTATTATTATCCAAATGACGGCGATATAATAACATTCAGATACTTATCAGTTGAAGAACTTTCTAAATATTTTTAAGTTATTTATTGTAAATTTCATCTTCTATGTGTGACATCATTCTTATTTCTATGCCAAGTTGATTCATTTCTTTATAGTCTCTTCTTTCTAGATTATTCAAGAATCCTCTTTTGAGCTCGTTGACTTTTTGCCACCCCTTTCCATTTAAGGGTGCTATGGTACCAACCAAAGAGTTATTTTTCTGATATTTCTCCTTTTCTTTTTTGAATTTACATATATCTTCCTGAACTCTGCAGAAATATTTGTACTTGTTCTTACTGAAAAGCCTTTCAAAGTACCTTTTTTTTTGTTTAATTATAGATAACCCCCAATCTCCCATGTATATTTCTTTTATCGGAGGCTGTGTTGGAAATATATAGTTCATGATGATATATGATATATTTTAATTTATAAGATTACTGCTCGGTGGTAAAAATACAAATTTGGTATTTTCCGAACAAAGTAATTAATTATTTAAATAACGTATCTAAATTTATGACTATGTCTAAAAGAAGGAAAAAAGCAACAGAGACGAAAGCTACTAAACCAGCGGAAGAAGCAAAGGTAGAAAAAAAGGTTTCTCATCCAGTATCGCACAAGAAAAAATCGACTGACAGTGCGTGCTGTTTCGGGCAGCCAAAAACGACATTCTACGGACTTCTTGTAGTGGTTGCTGCAGTATTTTTCACTGCAGGGTTTTTAACTGGACCTGGCACAACAGCTTCAACTGTTAGTGCAGATAGTGATCAGTTCATTTTCATCTCACCACCAGGATGTTCAAACTGTGATGAAATGGAACCACTTTCAACAGAAGTTGCCGATACATTAGGATTACCTTTTGTAAAAGCAGGTTTTGCTCAGGAAATCGAAAATCCAGGCTTTGTACTCATTCACGATGGTGTTCTTACAATATCTGGTGTAGCAGACGAATACACGTTCAAAGCACAGGTATGCTCACTTACAGAAAACAAAGACATCTGTGATGAAGTAGAAGACTTGACACCACCAACACAAGAGCCTCCGCCAGTACCAGACGTGCCAAAAAGCGATAAGCCAGAAGTACACGCATTTGTAATGTCTTACTGTCCATACGGACTTCAGTTCATGAAAGCATATGTTCCTGTATTAGAACTCCTTGGTGACAAGGAAGAGATGGAGATTAACTTTGTACAATACTTAATGCACGGTGTCAAAGAAAGCGATGAAAACACAAGAATGTACTGCATACAAAAAGAACAGAAGGACAAGCTTACCGATTATCTTCGATGTTTCGTCGAAGCCGGTGACCACGATGGATGCATAGACAGCGTAGGGATAGACAGCGATGCTCTTGATTCATGTATAGCAGCAGCTGACGAGGAATTTGCCATAACAGCGACAATCGAAACAAGTGAAGACACATATCCGGCATACAACATTGACCTTGAATTAACAACAACATATGGTGTCCGAGGATCACCATCATTCGGAATAAACGGTCAACCAGTAAGTGTCAGCAGATCAGCAGAATCAATAAAACAGGCAGTTTGTGCAGCTTTCAACAATCCACCTGAAGAATGTACCCAGACACTCAGTTCATCACCAGAAGCAGCAGGACTTGGTCCAATAGGATCTGGTAGCGCGGCAAGTGGTACAGACGCTCAGTGTTGATAAACTTTATTTTTTTATTTTTATTTTACTTTTTTAGCAGAAGAAATATCACTCATCATAAAATGGCATGAATGGAAGCAGTTCATCTATTATTTTAAATTCTGTTTTCATGCCACAGCTTGGGCATACAGACGGCTTTTCCTTCCCGACGATAACGTAATTACATCTTCCGCATTTCCATTTTTCCATGCAAATGTCCTAGAATTTAGATTGCTTTATGGTTATATTAAGAAAATAACTAATTTAAATTTAGATTTATCCCATTTTGTCCTTAGATCGCATTTAATTTTTTGGTTTCAAAGTAAACGTCTATCGAAAAAGTAAAACTCAATACTACCCATATGAATGAAAACCACATGAAAAACAATTCAGAATTTGCAAGAAGTACATTCTCCGGTATTGAAATCATTATTGCTATATTCACGATACTTGTAAACAGTAATCCTATTCCAAGAATACTTTTCCCTTTGATGTAAACATAGCCAGAACCCCAGAAAATAAAATTCATGAATGCTGCGATCCATGGTGATTTATCGTAGCCCATATTTTATTATATTAGGCTGGCGAATAAATATCTTATATGGACTTAGCTTCGATTGCTTCAGGGTTTTTATCTTGGTCCCATGAAATAGCGGGAACATGGGGATATCTTGGTATTTTCTTTGTTAACTTAATAGGGTCTGCAACAGTCATATTTCCAATACCTGCATTCATTGTAGTATTTATTTTTGGGAGTATTTTAAATCCGTGGCTCGTGGGCATCTCTGCAGCAATTGGTGCAACAATTGGTGAACTTACAGGTTATGCCGTTGGTCTCGGTGGAAAAAAAGTCATTGACAAAAAGCACAAAGAACTTCTCAAAAAAGCAAACAAATGGATGGAAAAATACAAAGCATTTGTCGTTATAGCAGTTTTTGCAGCAACCCCGCTTCCAGACGATGTTTTAGGAATATTGTGCGGGGCAATTAAGTATGACATTAAAAAATTCTTTGTTGCGTCCCTTATAGGAAAACTTGTGATGAACATATCTCTTGCACTTGGAGGATATTTCGGTGCCCAGTGGTTACTGGCATTTTTCGGTGGTTGAGCGAGGTTTGTTATGGAAAAGATTTACATACGAGCATATTACATGAAAATTCTTCACTATTTCTTTTTCTCCTTTGCCGTATTTTCTGTCACCGGAAGCATGATGTTTTTTGAGTCATTCTCATGGGAATCTGCAAGCTTTCTTTTCATGGGTATATTTTACTGTATTGCAAGCATGATAGTTGCATACTATTATTACAAAAACTATAAACAGGCACTTGAACCATTCAGGATAATAAAGGCATACTTTGTACCGTATATGGTACTTGTTATTTGGACAATAGGTTCCATGGCTGTACTCGTACTATTTTTTCCATCAATACGATCTTTGATATATTCATTCATGTTTATCGATTACTACATATTCTTTTTCATAGTAATTGGTTTTATTCTAAGCAGGTTCAATGTTGTTTCAAAACTGTTTGATACATATACTGCATATAATCTTAACAAGGCAAAGAAGATAGCAAAGCAATATGCATATGCTGCTAACGTAAGTTATTATACTGTTGGCAATAATCCTGAAATGGATGAAATGCTTGATGATATACTTGCAAACAAGAGCTATCCATTGCCACATGTCAGAAGATTCGAAATCGCTTTATGTGAACGACAAATAATAGAAACAAACAGATTAATTGAAAGGTCTCCTGATGCAACAACCAAAGAAACATTGGAAAAAATCAGAGACGGATATGAAGAAAAAATAAGAAAAATCAAAGAAAAAATAGATTAATTTAGTAAAGTGGGCAATTGCTTAGTTCGCTAATTTTTCACGGTTTTAATACACCTTCGTATTAAAAAGGTTGAATCCAAATATAGAAAAAGGTGATTTAATGGGATATGTCTCGAATATGTTCAAATACATATCAGCTGCAACCGAAAGATTGTTTACAAAATACCCTGTTATG
>DAOWAL010000068.1 GCA_030634615.1 Candidatus Aenigmatarchaeota archaeon
ATTGTGTTTGTTTTTAATAAAAAGAATTTACTTACTTTTTCTTCTGCGCACGCCGAAAATTATTAGTCCTGAAAGTACGATTACTGATAGAACATATACTATAACAGGGTAAGAACCAGTAACAAGACCAGTTATCGGATCTTCCGGTGTTCTTGGAGACATTCTGCATTTTTCATTTGAACATCCATATTCACAATCATCAATAGTTGTCCATTCAGTTCCATCAGAACTACACAACATCATTTGATCGTTGATACATATCACTTTTTCTGGCGGGCATATTTCTTCAGAAACTTTTTCAACCTTTGGCATTTCACATGCTCTTTTTTCATCAGGTTTTTCTTTTGATGTATCACAATCGTTTTCATCTGTGCATGTTCTTGTTTTTAAGTTGTCTGTACACTCGCTCCATTCCGTACATGTCCAGGATTCCTCACAAACCTTAGGCAGACTTGAAATGAAAAATCCCCCACTTGGACCAGTACCAGATGGCGCAGAAGGTGGACAAGCTCCGCAGTCGGATGAACACGATGAACATGTTTCTCCGTTATTGCATGAAAAATCACCACAATAAGGCAAAAGATTACCATAAACACCGTAAATGCTGAAATGTGTAACATTTACCCAAACATAATTTTCAGTGATGTTAATACCGGAATCATTCATGGTTTCCCATTCCTTGGATTTTTCATTCCAGTAGTATATTGCAAGCGATTCCTCGTCAAGACCTGATTCTTCAAGCTCGTAATCGCTATAGTATATTTTTATGATGGCCCAGTCAGAACTTACATGGATTTCTCCTGTTAAAATTATATCAAAATATTTTCCTAACGCGCTTAGGGACGGATGAGATGAATTAACAGGGAGTTCAATATATTTTATAATCTCCACAACGTTTCCGGTTGTGTTTGAAGTCATATGAATCTCAATAATCATATCAACTGTATCACTAGCATTTATGATTACATCTTCAGACATTGTATTGAATTCATCCTCAAACAGGGTGTAATTTATGTAATCACAGCTTCTATTGTGCTCCGAAAGGCTGCCACTGTAAGCATCACTGCTAAGATTTGTTTCAGAATAGCAAAAATTGATATCAAAGATATTTTCACAAAACTGTATTCCACCTTCCTGACATATACCATAGCTTAAACATACCCATTTGGGTTCACAAAAATCGCATGAAATGTTTCTTTCTTCAGAATGTGTCACATTTTCCCATAAATCACTGGAAAGTTCTGTAACGTTATAGCAAACACCGTATTCAGTATCGTACTCTGTTTTACTTCTCTCTTGAGTAATTAGATCGTTGACAGTGCAATTTGTTACATCGTACCAGTCGCTCCACGATGTGTTAGTTGTGTTCGGTGAATAGTAATCACATTCATTTGTTTCGTTATCAGGTGAATTGTTGTCTGATTCAAAACCTGTAATAGCATAGCAATCGTTTTCATCGTAATGGTAAGTTTCCAAAGTATCGTTAATTTGACATGTACTGTTTAATTCAATCCATAAAGGGGTACAGTAATCCACAGAAAAAACAACATGATGACTGTTAATGTTGTTTGCAGAATCATTGCAGTAGAATGATGTTCCATAAATGCCCTCGTTCATGCTTGCGTTTGTATGAGTCCAGTTGGTGTTATTCTCTTCCATGGGAACTGAACCAAATCCGTAATCAACAACACACATATCGGCAGTATAATCGGAATTCAGGCTGAAAAATATAGAAGCACTGCTGTATGTAATATTAAGAGGGGATGTCACGTTAACAACGGGTGGTTCAACATCCCTTATCCAGTAAACTGATTCATTAACAGTTTCACCAATTGAATTGTTTGCAAAAACAGTTATTGAATGCGGACCGTCTGTAAGGTCTGAAAATTCTCCGCTCCATTCAGAATTATCAATTAAACAATTAGTAACAGCATCATTACCGTCAATAAAATACCAAGAACAATGTACTTTTTCAAACACGAATTCAAAATCATCTGAAGTTACAGTATCGTTGTCAGGAGAATTTATTGTAACTTCTGGATCTCCAGTCACGTACAAAAGTGCCTGATAAACATCAACTTTTCCAAAGGGGACAGGAGAATTTATCGCAGTAGATGTTGACATGAGTATGTTTTTAACATTGTTGTATGCAATTTCGCTGTTGAGAGAACGCAGCAAACCTACAACTCCTGCTATAAATGGAGTTGCCATTGATGTTCCGCTCATGTAAACATAACCGTCATTTTTTGTACTAATAATATTACTTCCAGGTGCAGCGATGTCTACCCAGCTACCGTAATTGGAAAATGAAGATAATTCATTGTTTTGGTCTGTTGAACCAACTGCAATAACATTTGAGAAAGCCGCAGGGTACGCAAACACAGGATTACTTGTATCATCGTTTCCTGCTGCACCGACCAAAATAGAACCTTTTGAGTGAGCATATTCTATGGCATCTTCGAACGCCTGAGAAGAAGGTCCGCCAAAACTCATGCTTATGACATCTGCACCGTTGTCGGCAGCATAAACTATTGCATTGATAATATCATCGTCTTCAAGACTGCCATACGTGTTTCCACCATAACCAATGGCAAATCCTGCCCTTACAGGCATTATTTTGCAGTTCCAGCATACACCTGATATGCCTATTGAATTATTAGTGGATGCCGAAGCTATACCTGAACAATGTGTACCATGACCGTGGAAATCCGATGGAGCATTATCCGTAACATTATAATCCTCTCCTTCCAAAAGATAATACCCTAGACCGGTGTAATAGGATACATCGAGATCAACAAAATCATATCCTCTGCAGTCGCCATAATATCCGTTTCCGTCAAGATCTGTGCTGTTATCACAGTCTTCATCGACATTGTCCCATATGTTTGCAGCGAGATCGGGATGGTCCCATTGAACACCTGTATCAATTATTGCTATGACAACATCTGAACTACCGGTTGTTATATCCCACCCAAGTTCAGAATTTGATGCAGTATGCGACCACTGTAAACTGTAATGTTCGTCATTCGGAACTTCTGATATAGTGTATATGTAATTTGGTTCTGCGTATTCTATGTCAAAATTGTTCCTAAGATAGCTTAGGAAAGACTGGACTTCAAATCCTTTCGGTACTTTTACTTTGAATACTTTTTCCATTTCACCAAAACTGTTTGATTCGTACGACATGAAAGAAAACGGCATGGAAGATGTTTTGAATTTGATTATTATTTCATTGCCTGTGTATCTTTGAAACTTTAATTCGGCTGATCCTGTAATTGGTAGAACTAATGAAAACACCATACAAAATACAATTAACAATGCAATTTTTTCGGTACTCATTACACCAACTGTCTTTAACATTATAGTTAATTAATTATATTATATACTATATAATACTATCTTATAGTAGTAAACAAAGTTTTAAAAAGTAAAACCATCCACTTGCTTAAAGAAACTGAAATTACATGAATTATTTTGTTAATGTATTAACAGAGAAATATTTTTAACAATTTCATGTTAACGTATTAACGAATAAAATCTATTTTAAAAAATAGAATCATTCTTTTATCATGATCAAACAAATTCAAAATGGGGTATTAATCAAAGTTAGAGTTAAAACAAACTCAAAAAGTTTCGGTTTTGTCGATAAAAAAGATCAATTAATTTTAGAAGTGAAATCTCCCCCAAAAGAAGGAAAAGCTAATACTGAGATAGTAAAAGAGCTAAGAAAGATGTTTGGTAAAGATGTTGAAATCGTGAAAGGACTCAAAGGCAAAGACAAAATTATTCTTGTCAAGAACGCAAAAATCGAAGAAATTAAGTACTAGTAAAGTCAGGCAAAAAATCCTATCACACCTGGACCGAGAATACTTCCGACATACGATGCCACAAAGAACTGGAATGTTCTACCGATTATACAAAATAACATGTATTTTTTGAAGTTTAATCTGAATATTCCGGAAGACCATGTAGTTATCTTAAATGGAAGAGGACCTGCCGCTGCGAAAAGAACTATCCATTCACCCCATTTTTGATACCATTCTTCAACTTTATCCATGCGTTTTTGCTTGAACAATTTAACCGCGACGGGTTTACCAAAATGCACACCCAGATAATATCCTATGACTGCGCCTATAATTGAACCAATTGTTGCTGCAAGAGCTGTCCAGAATGGATCAACGCCAAATGCTGCTGTTGGTGTTACAAAAAACGCTGTTGGTATAGGGAAAATGAATGACTCAAATACGGATATAATAAATGTACCCATTAGACCATACGTTTCAACAAAGGCCTGAGTACCCATTATCAGCGGGGTAAAAATTGTTGACATAACGTTAATTTGGTCAAAGTTGTTAATAAAACACAGATAATACAAAAACCTTTAAAAGCATGCCTAGTAACTATATGACATTAGAACTCGGAAAGGCGAATGCCGGACTGAGGAGGTGGAACAATGTTTAAATTAGTAGTAGCAGACCCAAAAACAAGAAAAACATATCAAAAAGAGGTTTCTCAGAAGGACTCTGGTCTTTTAGGAAGAAGAATAAGAGACAAAATAAAAGGAGATTTCGTTGGCCTTCCAGGTTACGAACTCCAAGTAACAGGCGGATCAGACAAACAAGGTTTTCCTATGAGAGCAGATGTTAGCGGATCAGCAAGAAAAAGAAAACTTCTTACCGGTGGAGCAGGCTTTCATCCAAAAATAAAGGGTGAAAGAAGAAGAAAATCTGTTTGCGGAAACACAATTTCTGAACAAATCGTACAGGTAAACGCAAAAGTTGTAAAGCACGGTACAAAGAAACTTGACGAACTGTTCGGTAAAAAGGCAGAAAAGAAAGCTGAAGAAAAACCAAAAACAGAGGAAAAGAAAGAAAGAAAACAGGAAGAAGTAAAGCAGGAAACTCCAAAAGCTGAGGAAGCACCAAAGACGGAAAAAAAGCCAGCTGAAGAGAAAAAAGAAGAAAAACCTGCAGAAGAACAAGAGAAACCAGCAGAAGAAAAGAAGGAGTAAATAAAATTTGGGGACAATCCCCTCTTTTAAATTTTTAATCCAATTATTTTTCAATGAGTACTTTTTTTCAGTTTTATGAAAATGATGTCAAAAATCTACTTGATCGCATAGACGATGTTGTAAGTATATCAAAAACATACAGCAGGGGATATAAAAAATATCTAAAAGATGACATAAGTGCAGAAAAGTTGGTAATTAGACCAGAGATGAAAAAAGCGAAAAATAAATTAAAAGAAATACATGAAAAAATTAAATACAGGCTAGATCGCTATCAAGGAAGCCTTGAAAGTATTGGATCTGAAGCATACCCTTTTGCCAAAGGTTCTATCGGTACACTAAAACAGTTTGGACATATGGAGGAAACTGAAAAAAGTATTAGATACATGCTCGGCAAAGAACCAAAATACGAAGAACATCTAATGCTTCATCGTTTTACTAATATGATATCTTTTCTAGGAAGCAAAGGCAAGATGCCAGAAGAACGTAAAATACTTAAGGAAAGAATAATCAAAGCATTTTCATCATTGACTGAAATAGAAAATAAAGAAGCGTACAAACATATACTCAAATACGATGGAAAAACTTCCAAATATTCCGAGTCGGCTTTTGAAGAAATTGAAGACATTGCTCGTGAAATGGAAGATGTTTTAAATTCATAAGACAATTAGAACTTATGAAATGCACCTTATCGATATTCATTGCTTTGTTATTGGTTTTACAGTCTGCACATGCTCTGGACATATCAGATTATTCAATAGTTTTTGATATATCATCTGATGGATCGGTTTTTGAAGAAATTGATATGACATTTTCTGAAGAGCTAACCAGCAGCACATTGAATTACGTAGTTCTTGGTGACGTATCCAATTTAAGAGTATCAAATGGAAACGGAAATATTGATTATATAATTGAAAAAACAGGTACAGAACACAATGTAAAATTCACAGTCCCGGAGGGTACAGATCATCTTAAAATCTCATTTAATGCAAACGATTTGGTTTTTGCAAATGAAAATGTTTACAGTTTTTCAACTAGTTTAAGTCCACCTGATTCCCAAAAGACTACAATATTCGCATATCTTCCGGAAGGATTTTCTATTTACAGAGATTTTATACACCCGGGTGACGGCAACACATTAACAGACGGAGAGAGAATATATATAGAATGGGACATAACGGGCAAGGAAGATGTTACGCTTTCATTTAAATTTTACAGCATCCATAATGACAATTCAATTTTAATGCTCGTTGGCTTTGTTATACTTTTCGGTGTTGTATTTGCTTTTGTCACAACACACTTAAGAAGAAAGGTGGAAAGCGAATTTATGAGAGGATTTTCAGAAGATGAAAGAAAAGTATTGACAATTTTATCTCAAAAAAAGA
>DAOWAL010000038.1 GCA_030634615.1 Candidatus Aenigmatarchaeota archaeon
CAGAACTCTTTGATGAATATGGTGTCACATACGAACAGATTACATCAGGTGAAAGAAAGGACATGGGAACTCCATTCAGGAACATGACGAGTGATGAAAGGGAAAGAATGGAGTATCTAACATCAGAAATATTTTCATACTTCCTTAGTGAAGTAGTGGAGAACAGGAACCTCACTCAGGAACAAATAGATCAGGTAATTGAGGGTGACATATTCTTAGGTAAAGACGCTGTTAGTGTTGGTCTGATAGATTCAACAGGTACATTAAAAGATGCTAAGGATAAAGCAAAAGAACTTGCTGGAACAGAAAATGTCGAATTCTATACTCTCAAGAAAAAAGGGTTGGGCATTTTTGATCTTATGGGAATGTTCTGATCAGTAAAACAATGATTTTGACATCTTAAAATCTATTTTATGTTTTTCAAAAAACTCTTTGAACTCTTCCGATTTTTCTACTGGAGTTTTCAGTACACCACTTCCAATATGTTCACTGTTTGTAATATCAAGAAGACCACTTTCTCCCCTTCTCCCGTTCAATGAGTAGTTGAACATAACTTTTTCTGAATTTGTCAGATTTTTCAGATTATATGTGAAAATAGCGTAACTTTTGAAACCGAGCACTTCAGATAATTTTCTCCCCTTTACCAAAAGAAATCCTTCTCCGATTATACCTGCTCCAGCCATGAATGATGGATCAATAAAATCTTTTATGTCCACACATTTGACATCAAATTCATGTTCCAGTTCTTTAAGATGACTTCTCAGTTCCTGTGCAATTTCCAGTTTTTTATTGACACATAATGGTTCTTTCAAAATAATTGCTATATCTATATCATTCGATTTAATTTTTCCTCTGACAAATGACCCGTAAATACATATATCCCATATTTTCTTACGTTTCTTTGCAAAGTTACTGGAAATTAATTTCAGTTCCGGTAAAACCGATGACCTTTTCAACATCTTTTCTCAAAACCTCCGCGTATTCTTCGTCCAGTCTCAAACGATAACTTCTCTGGTATATCGGAAAATCCTTATCCATTATTTTGTAAAGAAGTGGATATTTCTTTTCAAGAAGCCTGAATCTTTCGTTGTGATTGCTTGGAATGAATCCTTCTTTCTCAAGAATAAACAAATCGATTAAGACTGCTATTGCCTTGAAATATAGAGTAACTGCTGAGTTGTATGCCTTGTCTTTCTCCGCTTCCTTTGCCTTCCCCAGAAATTCATTGGCATTCTCGATCAAAAACGTCTTTCGTTCTTCCATGTTATATAATATAACCAATAGATGATATTTAAAGCTTTTGGTTAGTTAATGTAACCAAAATAGTATAAAAAATTATTTTGGTTATGTGATGTAACCAATTATTGATCAGAAGAAAAAAGGACTGGATATTTTCGATCTCATGGGAATGGTTTGATCAGCAAATTAACTATTTAGTAGTTGTATCATTTTTAAATCTTTCTATTAAATATCTAATATGAATGGACCCAATAAATATTCCAGAAGAAATTTTTTAGGATACTTAACCATAGGTGCATGTACCGGACTTTATTCCTGTAATCTTGCTTCTGGTCTTGCTAACGCACTTATAGACGTAACTGATGGTTTACATGAAAAAGAGAGAAGACAAAATGAAAACAATAAAAGACAAAATGAAAAGCAAATTGAAGAAGAATCCAAACCTATTTTCGACGGGATAATAGGTGAACATGGAATCGTTTATTTAAAGGGAGGTATTACAAGTGATGAAATGCAAGTTTTCGACCTCTCTGGGCGTGATTCATTAATCGCAGTTATGATTGACGCCGATCATGATAACGTTATAGGGAAATCGGGAAAGGGGTACAATGGAGACGTAGATACGTTAATTGAATTTCTTGGACCTGATAAAAAGATAATATACACCTGGGATGAGGTTGTTGGCCCAGATGGAAAAATATACAATTCAGACGATAAAAGTCCTGATTCGCGAGGTATGATAATAGAAGCGAGGGAGAAAATGAATAAAGTAACACCGTTTTATAAGTCCATGGTCACGGAAATCGAAAAAAAGCTCGAAAAAAAGCTACTTGAGACAACTTAAAATATTGTTTTTATCATCTAACATCACTTGTGTGCTAAATAAATTATAATTTCTTTTTTGTTGTTATTGTCAACCCTGCCAAAACCAATTCTTTCCATCTGTATTATTGTTTCTGTTTTTAGTGATGCCATTTCAGGTTCGCCGATACCTTCAAGTGTTCCTTCCTTTCCAATAATCTTAACAAGAATATTAGGAAAACTGACCCACTGTATCTTTGGCATATCCTTTATGAGAAGATCGCCTGTACAACTTGGTTTTTTGCCAAGTGTTATATTGTAAAGCCCCTTGAGCCTGACCAGCTTTCCCTTGAATTTTTCATAATCATTTCCGGAAATGCTGATTTTGGAGTGGTCAAGAGGAATTTTCTTTTTACCTCTCTCGGCATGATCGGGATGCAATTGTTCAAATATTTCAAGTTTTTCGGGCGCATTGCTTATCGAAAGCTCTACAGGATCTGTAGCAACCATGTACCTGTTTGCAATGCTGTCTACGATTTTTCTGTTTTGTGTGTCAAGGTTTTCCCAGCTGAGTTCAATATCATTTTTGGACAGTCCACACTGCATTGCAAGATTTTTTATGGCATCGGGCCTAAATCCCCTTCTGAGAAGTGCTCTTATTGTTGGTAACTTTGGATTATCCCATCCGTCAACTTCACCCTTTGCAATCATTTCCCTGATATCCCTTGTATGGAGTTTCTCACCCGGGAATCTAATCATACCAAAGTTTATCACGGTTGGGAATTTCCATCCGAAGAAATCAGATATATCTTTTTGGACAGCTGTGTTATGTTCATGCTCTTTTCCCCTGAATACGTATGTAACACCGAGTTCATGGTCATCAACTATGCATGCAAAATTGTAAAGAGGCCATGCTGAAATTTTTGTTCCCTTTGTTGGATGAGGTTCTTTGTTTACCCTGAAAATTGGCGGATCCCTGAGAACAGGATTTGGATTTGTCATGTCACCTTTGAGACGAAGCACGGCAGCTCCTTCTTCAAGATTTCCTGATATCATCGATTCCCACAATTCATTATTTTTTGCTAAATCATTTTGTCTGCATGAACAATTCTCTTTTTTCTGTTTCAGCTCTCTGAAACTTTCAGGAGCACATACGCAAACATATGCTCTTTCCTTGTCGATCATTTGTTTTGCATATTTGTAGTAAATATTAATTCTGTCTGATTGATGGACTTCTAAATCCCATTTTGTATCCATTTTTATGAGATCTTCTTTTATCCACTTGTAAGCATCAAGATCAATTTTCTTCGCATCTGTGTCTTCGATTCTGAGTATGAATTTACCTTTGTATTTTTTCGCATAAGCATGACTTAGAAATACGGCCCTCATGAACTGACCAATTGAAACAGGTCCTGTAGGAGAAGGTGCAAATCTTGTCACGACTTTACCGTCTTCTGCTCCTTGCAATTCGGAAAGACCACCTTCCTCTTTTACTTCTTTTTTGAGCAGTTCGGGTGACATTCTTTCAAGTTCGTGTTTTTGTCTGTCCGGCATCATCATGTTTACCTGTTTTACGGTTTGCTCGACAAGAGCACGGACCTCTGCTATATTGGATCGCGCTTCTGACGACTGTGAAATGACTTTACCTAAAACAGTTCCAGGGTTTGCCCTTCCCTTGTAAAATACTGCATTTTGCAGTGTGTATTTTAAAATTAGTTCCCTTAGATCAGCCTTCATGAAACATAATTGTGCAGGAGAAATAAAAATCAATTTCACTAAAGAGTTCGCTTATTTTTCGATTTCGTACTTGTTAATCATGTACCGTAAAGATCTCTTAGGTATTTTAAGTAATTTAGCCGCGTCGGTTAAATTATTGGTTTGTCTGACAGTATTTTCTATTAAAGATTTTTCAGTTTCTTCAATGAATTTAGTTAAGCTTATACCGAGTTCGCTGAAATCGTCAGGGCTTATCTGAAAATCTCCGGTCGGGATTTCTATATTATATTTCGGGGTTTCAATTTTCCCAAAAATAACGCCTTTTTCAATTACACTTTTCAGTTCTCTCACGTTCCCTGGCCATGGGTAATCAGCCAATTTGTCAATATCCGAATCAGAGATTTCAAATGGTCCATGTCCTTTTTTAATATACTTCTCATTATACATTCTCAAAAAATACTTAACAAGCAGCGGTATGTCTTCTTTCCTCTCTTTCAGGGGAGGTACTTTGATTTCGACTGTATTTAACCTGTGATAAAGATCTCTTCTGAATTTTCCTTTGTTGGTCAATACCTCCAGATCCTCATTAGCTGATACGATATGTCTAACATCCACATCTAAAGGTGCTGCTGTACCAAACATGTTCACTCCATTACCGTCAAAAAATCCTAAAAGCCCATCCTGTGCATCAAGGGGCAAACTATTTACTTGATTGGTGAAAAGGGTACCGCCATCTGCCATTTTAATTTTTCCATCTCTATTTTCAGCCCCAGTGTATGCCCCTTTACGTGTTCCAGATAGATCAGCATATAAAATATCACAATTTTTAATATAACTGGTAACAGGTAATTCTACGAAAGGTTTCTTACATCTATTACCATGGAAATGAATTCCTTCGGCTATCATGTTTTTCCCTGTTCCAGTTTCCCCTGTTATCAGAACAACGCAATCCTTGTCAAGGATTTTACTCATCATACTTGTCACTTCTTTAAATGATTCGCTGTTTCCTACCATTCCGTATTTTATCTCCTGCCCCTTAAAGTCTTTAGCTTTCTCTATCAATCGTTCAAAAGAAACGTAATTAAAATGTTTAATTAATTTGTCAATTTCAAAGTTTCGTCCTTCTTCTATCCCTTCCGATAGCTTCTGTTTAGTGTCATAGCCTTTATTGATAAGATTGAATGCCCATTCCCTTTCAGCCACCAATCGACGATGATAATTATTTTTCATGACGAAAACCTTAGTTTTTATTATCATACGATGACGAAAAAATATTTAAAGGGTATGTTATCATGAAGATGGAACTTAGGAGAAATAAAAATCATTTTTTCTTTAAAATTGATTTCATGCTTAACTTTGGCTTTATGGTGAGGTAATAGTTTGTTGTTGCAGACATAGTGAACAGTGCTGAATACGATCCTAAGATTGTTGTAATTATTAGTATCACAAGCCCTGTGACCGAAAAATCAGTGTAATTCCCCTGCAATATCATAATACCAAGTGACGGTACTAACATCAGAAGATATATTGCTATGTATATCACTGTAAATATTATAATGAAAATGAACGTGTTCAACTTGTTTTTGCCTACAATTCTCCATGATGACTTTATCGAATCCTGTGCACCTGTTTTTTCAATGATGCAGATGTATGAAGAAAGGATTAACATGAACATAATATACGCCACTACAACAATTCCGATAATTGACAACACCCCTGCGAAAACTGCAAAGATTGCCTGCCCCAAAAATGTTGCGGTAATTATCGGAATGAAAATCACAGAAAAGCACGCAAACAAAATTAGCATGACCAAAAACATTGTAAGAAGGAGTGGTATGAATCTTTCCTTTGCAATGCTTATACTCTCTGTTGGGTTTTCATTTTTTCCCTTGAAAAATTTCCTCGAGTTGTCCACAAAAATCGGCATTATGAAAACCGATATCGCAAAGAATATTATTGCCATAGGAATCGTGAACACAATAACATTCATTATATTTGAAAGTGCCATGGTCTCATCAATGGCTGAAACATTTCCCATTGTTGCATTTGTGACAATCCACGATACTACTGAGAAAAACAGGTTGATTACAAACATGAGTGTGAATACGTCCTTTCGGAGCGGATACCTAAGAGCGTGTCCAAAAATCTTTCCGTAATCTACTGACATGTTTAATATTTCATCGAACAGCTTAATTAATCTTTATAACATACTATCTGATATGAAAATTACATTTCTTGGTACATGCGGCGGAAGAATGGCAACAATGCTTCAGGTAAGAGGAACGGGCGGATGGATACTTGAAATGGATGATGAAATGATTCATGTTGATCCCGGGCCAGGTGCAATGGTTGCTGCCAAAAAGAATGACATCAATCTTAAGAAGCTGACAGGAATTATGATTTCTCATGCACACCCCGATCATTACACTGATGCAGAAGTAGTTTTGGAATCAATGACACATGCAACACATGACAAGAGAGGAACATTACTGGGTAATGTAAATTCCATAAAAGGCGGAAAGGACTACAGACCTGCTTTTTCTCCTTTTCACTTAACATTACCAAAGAAATACGAAGTTCTAAAACCAGGTGAAAAAACAAACATAGGTAAAATAGAGATAACAGCAACACCTGCAAAGCACAGAGAAGAAAAAGCACTTGGTTTTGTTTTCAATGGTTCAAAGAAGATTGGATACACAGGTGACGGTGAATACTACGAAGGACAGGAAAAATATTTTGAAGGATGTGACTATCTTATCTTAAATGTTCTCAGACCAAGAGGAACAGAATGGCCCCAGCACATGAACGTAACAATGGCAAAAAAACTGATTTCTAAAGTAAAACCAAAAGTTGCCATAATTCAGCACTTCGGAATGCTCATGATAAAGGCACCACCGGAGAAAGAAAGAAAGTGGCTTCAAAAGGAAACCAGTGTAAAAATAATAGCTGCAAAAGACGGCATGAAAATAGACTTATGACGCCTAACTCCAATTGATTCTGTACACAATGTATATAAAACTGCCCTGTCAATAACATTTTATGAAGACAGGAATGATACACGGAATTGTAGAAAGGTTACAGATACTCACCAGTATCATCCCGACAACAAAAATTTATTTTTGGATGAAGTGTTAAACTTCTCTCAAACTTTATGACAACAAAAACCTTCTAAAAACCTGCGAGGAATTTGAGATGATTTTCACATATGTTTCTGGGCTGAAAGAGGATACGAGTGAAATAAAAGTCAACGAGCTTTTGGATTTTGCCGTGAATGCTGCTGAGAAATGTCTTAACGAAAAAAGACTTGACATTCTTGAGATAATATCTGCACACGCAGAACCAAAAACAATAACATCCGCTGTGGACAACATTTCAAAACTTTTGGATTGCCCAAAATCCACAGTATGGATGAATGTTAATTTCCTAAAGGAAATGGGGCTCATAAAAAACGGACGTGGGTTCCCTGTAAAAGTTACACCTATGGGAATGATTATACTTGAAAAGAAACTGGAGGACGGTAAAGCATGATAGAATTTGAAAGAACCGAAATTGAGGAACATGAATACACAGATCACAGGGGGAAAATGCCTTGTAGTTCAGGCATTGGAAGACGGGGTAAAGAAATCAGTAGAGATGGCTGTAGTTGTAGCCGTGATAGGTTACCCAGCAACGCTGATATTCCTGGCCTCGGCAGCGGTATTTGCGGGTTCACTGATATTCAAGATCTTAAAATCTTTGGTATGAGGAGGATTTCGTATGAATTCGAAAAGACTTGAGATGACCAGCTCAAGGCACGTTGACTTCGGTGTATACGGTTCAGATACAAGATTCATGTTCAATGATCCTATGGGTATTACATATAATAGAGAAAGTGGACTTTGATAATGGTGAATGTACTGGCAGGACTGTAGAAGAAAATGGAAAACTTTACTTCTGCTTTGATCCTGTTAATAATACTTTGTGAGGGATTGCAATGGATATAAATTTAGATAAGGAAATGAAGGTGCTTGAAATGTGCAGTGCTATTAGTACGCTTCGCACAAAAGCGCTTATTGATAACATGAAACTGGAAAGTATAGAAGAGCTCATGATAAACGAATATGAAATGAAAAAAGAACTTGAAGAAATAGGTGTCAGTAAGGACAACCTATTGTTTGGATGTTAAAGGAGGTAGTGAGTATGACAGGAGAAGAAGAGGAATACAGTGAAGATATGAATTTGGGTGATGAGCTCTGGCTCTAGAGTAGACTTAGGAGAAAACGATTTTCCTAGATATTTCTATAATATTCTTCCGGACTTACCGGAAGCATTGCCACCACCACTAAACCCGGCAACAAACGAACCACTTGATCCGAAAATGCTGGAACCCTTGTTCTGTAAAGAATTGATCGGACAGGAATTGTCGAGTGAAAGGTATATCAAAATCCCTAAAGACCTGAGGGAACTGTTTCTGAAAATTGGAAGGCCAAGAACACTAAGCAGAGCGTTAAGACTTGAAAAGAAACTGGGTCTGCCAAAAGATGTGAAAATATTTTACAAGCGGGAAGACCTTTCGCCAATGGGATCGCATAAACCAAATACTGCAATTGCACAGGCGTATTATGCAAAAAAGAACGGAACTGAAAAATTAACAACAGAAACAGGAGCAGGTCAGTGGGGTTCGGCTCTGTCCATGGCATGTTCCTTTGTAGGTCTTGAATGCGAAGTCTATATGGTAAAACTCAGCTATGAGCAGAAACCGTATCGAAAATTTGTCATGGGTGTTTTTGGTGCTGAAGTGCACGCTTCTCCAAGCAACAATACTGAGATTGGTAAGAAAATCCAAAAAGACTTTCCAAATACAACCGGTTCGCTTGGAATAGCAATTTCAGAGGCAGTAGAAGCAGCTGCAAAAGATGAGAAAGCAAACTATTCACTTGGTAGTGTCCTAAACCATGTCATGTTACACCAGACAGTAATAGGGCAGGAAACCAAAAAACAGCTTGAAATGATCGATGAAAAGCCTGACGCAATAATAGGGTGTGTTGGTGGAGGATCAAATTTTGCAGGCCTGGCGTTCCCTTTCATGAAAGACAAGATAACAGGAAAGGAAAACTATGAATTTATAGCTGTTGAGCCAAATGTTGTTCCAACAATGACAAAGGGTGAGTACAGGTATGATTTTGGCGATACCGGAAAACTGACACCGTTGCTGAAAATGCACACACTTGGATACAACTTCATACCAAGTCCTATACACGCAGGCGGTCTTCGTTACCACGGGTGTGCACCTACGGTCAGTGCTCTTGTGAATAGCGGGTACATAAAACCAAAGACGTACAACCAAAAAGAGACATTCGTGGCAGGAAGATTGTTTGCACAGAGTGAGGGGATTATCCCGGCACCGGAAACAAACTTTGCTGTAAAAGCTGCAATAGAGGAGGCATTAATGGCAAAAAAAGCAGGACAGAAAAAAACAATAGTGTTTAGTTTCAGCGGACATGGTCTGCTGGATTTGCAGGGATATCATGACGTATTAGGTATCTGAGGGTTCCTCCACACCCTCTTACCCTGTAACTAAAATTATAATACCAAGTAAACCCATAATAAAATAGGTGTAATGTATGAAAATCGAAATCAACCCATGGGGGCAAAACGACGTCAAAGATTATGACAAACTCTCACAAGAGTTTGGAATAAAGCCGTTTGACCCTCTGTTAAAGAAGATCAAGGAGCCTCACTTAGTCATGAGAAGAGGTATAGTTTTCGGTCACAGAGATTTTGACAAAGTTTTAGATGCCAGGAAAAACGGAAAAAGTTATGCAATGATGACAGGACTAATGCCATCGGGTAAATTCCATTTAGGCCATAAGATCTTAGCAGAACAGATAATCTATCACCAGCAGG
>DAOWAL010000007.1 GCA_030634615.1 Candidatus Aenigmatarchaeota archaeon
TATTACCAGAAAAATCCTAAACGAATTTTTTATTCTCAAAAAAGATCTTGTTGGATGCTTCTAAAAATTTTTTAGGAGTCCATTCTTTTACCTTTCTTTCAGAATCTACGTCATTGATTCCGACAGCTGTTAATAAAAATGGTTTGAGGGGAAGATGATCATGAACTTTTAGTATATGTTCACCGTCTCTCACACCCAAATTTGATCTGATTATGGCATGGTTATCGAAATATAGTCTTACGCCAGGCTCGTACGGCATGTTTTCATCTAAACAAATATATCCTTTCATATTCGAGGATGTAACCATTTCTGTTCCCATGTTGTATATAGACCCTAACATGACGTAGTCGGCATATTCAGAAGGTTCACCCAAAAAACGAAAACCTACGGTTTTTACATTTTTACCTTCTTTTATCAACCTAGACAATGACCGTAACTCTCCGTTCTTTTGAATTTGTTTCCATGTTTCAAGACTTGTTGAATGGACTACCCATTTGGGATCGTTTTTTCGTATTACAGCTGTTTCTGGTGTTTTTGATATTGATTTATTGATAAATGCTTTCATATCAATGTCACTTGGGAATGACAAGATAACATTTCTACCATGCACATTCTCGTATCTCAAAAAATCGGCAAGCTTGTATTTTATATCTTTAACATCCCGCGATAAGCGATATGAATAAAGTCCGTTTGTGCCTCTACCGACAAAAACACGATCACCACTTTTATCTATTATACAAAAAGAAGTCCATTTTTGACCGTAACTACCGTCTTTTGTGAATGGATTTTTATCATCATGCGACCACCCGTTAGGTGCTTTAAAATAGGGAATTTTTTTATCATATGACATATATGACTTTTATTCAACATATATTATATCTTTTAAATCATTGAATCGTATCATATTCATGCTTGTTAAGAATCTAGCTCCGTATGAAGCTATTGATGGAAAGTACGTTGTTAAGTTCAAAAAGCCTGTGCAAAAATATGCACGCGGCTGGACATTTCAGCTCAGGCTTGGCGATCAGTCAGGAGAAATAATGCTCAGTTATTGGGGCAATGACAAAGAGGGTCTTGTAAAGAATCTTTACGATTCGATAAAAAGAGACAGCGTTGTTAATGTAATAGGGGAAACAACAATGTTCAACGGAAGGCTTTCCATAAACATAAATCCCCCAAAGGGTAAGATAAAGGTCCTAAAACCAGATGAATATGAAAAATCACAATTTATACCGGAAAGCGACAAGGATACAAAAAAGATGTATGCTGAACTTACAGAAGTTGTTAGTTCTATGAAAAATGAACAATTGAAAAAACTTGTAAATTCATTTGTAAAGGATCGTGATTTTTCAGACAAATTCATAAAGCATCCTGCAGCAATGTACAAGCATCACGGCTGGCTGGGAGGGTTGCTTGAACACACATTAAATGTTGTTAAGATATGCGATTTTTTCAAATCAATGCACCCTGAACTCAATAGGGATCTGATGATAACAGGTGCAATACTTCATGATATTGGTAAAATAAGAGAACTTGATGTCAGCAGCCACATAAAAACATCGACTGAAGGAATGCTCATAGGACATTTGGCTTTGACATATGAAGAAGTCACAAGAAAGATGGACAAACTAAAAATGCCTCAGGATATCATGCTTAAAGTAAAACATATGATAATCAGTCATCATGGAAAAATAGAGTACGGTTCACCAAAGCAACCTTCCATACCGGAAGCATTGATTGTCTTTTTGGCAGACAATGCAGATTCAAAACTTACAGAAATGATAACACATATCAAAAGAGCAGAAACAGAAGATGATTACATTTATGTCAGGGATTTCGGCACTATTTATCTGAAGTGAACATGTTTCGGGCAAAACCGAAGCAAAAGCAAATCCTATTTAATATACCCGTTAAAAAATAAACCATGAAAGGAATTAACTCTAAATTTGGTATATTTATCGTTTTTGCGTTAGTAGCCGTTTTTTTATTTGCAGGCTTTATGAATCCTGTTGAGCTATCAACAGGTGATGTTTTAAAGAAATTCTCATCAGAAGCGGAACTTCAGAGTTTTCTTGATGAGAATACTGGATATTCAGGCTCTGGAAGCGACTTTCTCATGAGAGGTGCATCACTGGATTTGACAGTACAGGGAGGGGCTGAAACATTCAACGCCGTTACTAAATCAACAGCTGTACCAATGGCAGCAGGAGAAAGCGCTGAAGCAACCTCAGGATCTGATGATTTTTCTGAAACAAATATTCAGGTGGAGGGTGTCGATGAAGCAGATATTGTAAAAACCGATGGTAAATACATATACTCAATATCACAAGGAAAGGTTTTCATAACAGACGCATACCCAGCAGAAAATGCAGTTATTGTCTCAGAACTTGAAATAAATGGACAACCAAATGAAATGTACATAAACGGGGACAGGCTTGTTATATTCACTTCAGTTTATGGGGGAAATTATTACCCTATGGTTAAAGGCGGTATAGCAACAACTGATGCTAATGTAGGTATAGCAATGGACGAAGTAGCTGTTGAAACAAAAATGATTGCACCCGGAGAGTATATGCCATCACCAGGATATTCAGGACCGGTTTCAAGAATCTTCGTATATGACGTTTCTGATGCAAGTAATCCGGTTATTGTAAACAATCTCACAATAGAAGGAAACTATTACAATTCAAGAATGATAGGGGATTACGTCTACGCAATAGCACAGAAATCCGTATACAACTACGGCAGTCCTGGAATACCAAGAATAATGTTTGGTGATTCCGGTGAAAAGATGGTGGCAATGCCTGATATATATTACTTTGACGTTCCCGGAAACTCCTACCAGTTCACATCAGTTGTTTCATTCAATGTCAATAATGAAATCGAAGAACCAAACAACAAAGTATATCTTATGAGCTATGGACAGAACATATACGTTTCACAGGATAACATATACATAACATACAGAAAAGAAGTGAGCCAGAAAAAAATAATGGAAGATATGATAACAAAAGTTATGATACCAAATCTACCGCCAGACATCGCACTGAAAATTTCAACCATATGGAACTCAGATAAAGAACAATACGAAAAGACACAGGAAATGACAGAAGTTTTCAATGAATACTTAGAAACACTAGGCCCAGAACAAGCAGCACAATTAATGGAAAATATGCAGATAAAAATGCAGGAATACTACACTGAAATCAGTAAAGAACTTGAAAGATCACAGGTTCACAAAATATCAATATCCAATGGAAACATTGAATATATGGCCGGAGGAAGTTTCCCTGGACATGTACTTAATCAGTTTTCCATGGATGAACACAACGGTTATTTCAGAGTAGCAACCACAACATCCGGATGGATTGGCGGAATGAGAGGCGAAACTCTCAACCACATGTACGTACTCGACTCAGGACTCAACATAGTAGGAAAACTTGAAGATCTTGCAAAGGGCGAGAGAATTTATTCTGCAAGATTCATGGGAGACAAGGCATACATGGTAACATTCAGGAGAGTGGATCCATTATTCGTAATAGATCTTTCAAACCCATTAAACCCAACAGTTCTTGGCGAACTGAAAATACCAGGATACTCTGATTACCTTCACCCATACGATGATAACCATATAATCGGAGTAGGAATGGATGCAGATGAAAGTGGAAGAACACAAGGACTAAAATTATCACTCTTTGACGTGTCGGACGTGGCAAATCCAAAGGAAATATCAAAGTACATATTCGGAGGAAGAGGTTCATCATCATACGCACTCCATGACCACAAAGCATTCCTCTTTGACAAAGAGAAGGAACTGCTCGTAATACCAGCAAGTACAAATGACTGGACAGAAAGCAAAGACTGGAGAGATGTAACACGCTCTGACGGAGCGCATGTATTTACAATAAACCTTGTAGACGGATTTGTACACAGAGGTCAAATAACACATGCCGAAGAAGAAAGTAAAGAAGGAGAAGAAGAGTATTACTGGCCAAGATATGACAACTCGGTAAGAAGATCTCTTTACATCGGAAATGTGCTTTACACTCTTTCAGACAGTAAACTTAAAATGAACTCGCTTGGAGATCTGACAAAGGTAAATGAGATAATATTCGGGGAGTAAAATCCCCATCATTTTTTTATTTTCTCCATTTCTTTATTGTTTTTCCAATGTTCATGCTAACTAGCCATATTGCTATCAGCATTATTATAAAGAAAGCTGGTGCAAATGATTTGAACGCTTCAATTGTTGCCCCGAACTGCAGAACAATTATGACTGCTATAAGGAGAAGTATTATCAAAATACCCGAATCTCTTTCCTTTTCATATTCCATGTTTATAATTCGTTTCAGGTAGTTTTTAAGTTTCTCTTCCATATTCATCATTATGAGACCAATAAGAATTTCTCCTTCAACAATTTGGCTTTTTTTAGATTGCCCAAGATGTTTCTGGTTGCACATGAATAAGAAAGTAAGAAGGCCGTCAGGACCATTCCCAAGCTTACCATCAGGAATGGATAATATACTCAAAGTACATTTTGATAAGCACAGAAAGGATGATACTCTCCCGGAAGAACTTGCCGGTAAATTTGAAGGCAGGCTTTTTAGGGATGTTGGAAAATTGGATGTATGGAGAAATAATTTCAGGGGTTTAAGATACTTAGACGAAAAAAGTGGAATAACGCTCACGGGTGCACTTGATGACCTGTTTGTGACAAGTGACAGTAAGTACGCACCGCTTGATTTTAAGACACGTGGTTTCCCGCGAAAAGAAGATACACATAAACACTACCAGCATCAAATGGACTTGTACTCATTTTTACTTGAGAAAAATTCAATGGATCCGGCCAACTATGCAATACTGATATTTTATCATCCACTCAATGTAGAAGATAATCACAATGTGATATTCAATGCAGATACTGTGAAGGTTCCTGTTGACAGAAACCATGGAGAGAAAATATTTTTGGATGCGATAAAATGCATTTTAGGCGATGAACCAAAAGGATCTGATAATTGCAATTACTGTAAATGGAACCTTTCTCATGAAGTAGACGGACCTGCACAAGACGCGAAAAAGAAAAACAACCTTTCAGATTTTATATAAATGTTTTTAAGAAGAAAATATAATATCATTTTATGAAAACGATAGTTATGGCAATTGTTCTGATTTCTGTTCTTCTGCTAAGTGGATGTGTACAACAACCGACAACAGACCAACAACCGGAAACACAATCAAGCGAACAGACATTTGAAGAGGTATTTTCAGGAAGTTCCAATGCTAAATGCGTATTTGAGACATTCGATAAGAAAACCGCTACGTGGTGGTTTAAGGGAACTGACTTCAAATTCGCGATTCCAAACGCAGGACTTTACGTAAAGAAAGGTGATTACATATACATAACAGTGCCTGGCACAACCGAATGTAAATATTACAACATAAAAGAAATGGAAGAAATGTTCGGTGAAGATTTCCAGGAAGAACTAACACCATCAAATGAAGAAGTTCAGGGGCTGGACTCCTGGGTAGAAGCATACAAAGGATACAAAATGAATTGCCAATTCAACGTTGTAACTGACGCTGACCTTACAGTTGACACAACAAATTGCGAAGACTTAACAGCATTAATGAAAGAAACATATGATAAGTTAAACGAAGCAATGGGTGAACTGTGTACACAGTGTCAGGAAAATCCAGAAATGTTCGGCGGTGACTGCAGTGATTACTGCAGTTAATTCTTTTTTTCATTTTGTTTTAGAAACCTAGACGTAACTATAAGGAAATTGTGATATACTTTGCACCAAAATCGAAAAAATGTTGAGTATTGTTAATTTCAAAACATCGTCTATAACCACTTGGCTTTAATTGTTCTCCGATAGTACTGTAAATGCGTTTTCCGCCAATTTCGATATAGTTTCTATTAATTGAATCTTTTTTGATTTCAAATTCTTTTGATTTTTTATCAAATATTCCCATGATACCGAATTGATAATAACTTTTAAAAAGGGTCATTTTCCTAAAAATCACATTATTTTGCCCTTTCCAATAACATGAAGCTTAGGTGCATTCAGGTCGAGCAGAAGGAAAGTGTCAGAATCGGAGTACACAATTTCTTTCCCAGAATCAAATGCCCTTAAACCGTCGGAAACATCTGTAATGTTTACAATAATTGTCTGCATACCAACTGACAAATGATATGGACCTGGTTTTATTTCATCCTGAATGTATTTGTTTTTTGCAAAACCCAGTTTTAGTTTTTTACCTGTTTTCAGAGTTCCTTCCGCTGCTAAACAGTACCCTCTTTTCATTTCCTGAGTAGTTACTCCTTTAATTGCAAGGCCCACTCTTGATCCTGCCTCTGCGCTGTCAAAATCCTTGTCCTGTATCTGTATTGAACGAACTATTACCTCTTTACCGGTCGGGTAAAGAACGAGTTTGTCATGTTTTTTAAGGGTGCCTTTTTTTACAAAACCAAGCATTATTTCACCAACGCCCTTGACAGAAAATGCATGATCAATTGTAACAACGACTGGTGATTCTGTATCTCTCTTCGGATCGAATTTTTCCAATACTGAAAATAATTCATGCGGATCTTCGTTTTTGACAAAAAATGATTCTATTGAAGTATCTGTAGTATACGGAGTTATTTGTGATAGATCTGTCTGCAGTGGAACTGTACATACACCTTTGCTTATTCCAAATGAATCAAGCATTACAATTGTTTCACCGACTTCCGGACTCATTTTGGCAAATGATATTATTGCAGCGTCAATTACTGACATTATCTGAGCCTTTGTTGTTATCTTATCACCCACGGGATGCAGAAATGTGTAAATACAATCATCTGTCTTGCGATTGTACATGATAATATCGCTCTCTGTTCCAGTTTTACCAAGTTTCTTACCAATCTCTTCATCGTGAAACAGGCCGATAATTAAGTTTTTCATAACAAGATATGTAGGAGCTGGGTTTTAAGTTTTACACACACTGTTTCGGTTTTTTCCGAATAAAAAAGTGGGGCTATATATACCATTATTATTAATTATAAATCAGGATGTGAAGCATATGAAAAGTAAAGATATCATGTTTGGAATATTACTGATAATAATCATAATAACAGTAAGCATATCAGGATGTGTTCAGTCAAGTCCAATTGTAAATGCTGATGAAATAACAAATTTTGATGAATGTCTTGCTGCAGGATACCCAGCAATGGAAAGTTATCCAAGACAATGCGCAGTTCCTGGAGGAGAAACATTCACAGAAAAAATAACATCTGGTGCAAATATTGCAAATCCGGCATCAGTGTACTGCGAACAGAACGGTGGTGTTTTCCAGGCATATGAAACAGATGAAGGAACTATCGGTTACTGTGCGATACCTGACGGAAGAGTATGCGAAGAATGGGTATATTTTAACAGCGACGGAACTGAATGCACTGAACTTGAGGGGTAAACACTCCTCGTATTTTTCTTTTATTATTCTATTCGTGTGACTATCTTTGGTAAAAATAAAGGGATTGCCCTCTTAAGATGAGGGCCTTAATGATGGTGCACTAGGTATTAATTTGAGTCCTGAAGATTTTTTGCTTCTCTTTTTCATTACACCCACGACAACCACAGCAATTATTACAACTATTATGACTGGTACACCTATGAGCATCAGTGTTTCCATGTCAAACTCAAATGATGTCGATGATGCAGGTATTTCTGTATCAATTGCATCAGGTACCTCTGATGTATCTGCTGTATCGTCAGTTGGTTCAGCAGGTGTGTCTGTCGTGTCTGTTGTATCGTCTTCTTCTGCTGGCGGTGGTGCAAATCCACCTGGTGTATCACCACCAGGAGTTCCGCCAGGACTTCCTGGATCCTGTGTTACAGTTGAACCAAAGTATACGGAGAACCCAAGATGATCAGATGGTACTGTGAATAGTGTACATCCTAGACTTGAGTCGTATGTTGGTCCGCTTATCACATAGCTTGTCACATCTGTACAGTCGCTCACGCTGACGGCACTTTCGTTGTAACAGTGGTAAAGCCTTGTGACCTCGCCGGGCACACAAAGTTCAATCGATTTCGGATTGAGTTCGAGCTTTATGTCTTCCCATTTGTCGTGATCCATACCGATATATTTTATTCCGGCACCAGTTTCATTTACATGCAGTTCCCCAGAACCTATGTTTGTCTTGTTTGTATCAATTACTCCAGTTGCAGTCATGTTGTTGAACGTCATTGACCAGGACGCTTCGGTGTTTTCTATTTTCATTTTCATATCCTTTGCCTGGTCGTAGTCCATTTTGTAACCGCCCTGACCACCGCATGATTTTTCTGCAAAACCAGTACCGAAGTCCCACTGCATATCAACTCCTCCAAGGAATGGGTCGCCTGGTGGTGGAGCGTATTCAATGTCGAACACGGGCTTGCACTTTAGACCACATGAGCTTATATTCGCCTCTGTTGTGAAATTTGCACATGTGCTAATACCACAGTTTCCATTCTTATCACATACTGTGATTTTGTAGAAGTATGTAGTCACATTGTCCAGTGCGTATCCAAGACTAAACTGATCTAATGGACCATCGTGCCATAATTTGTACTGCGGTATGTTTGGATCAGTTATTCCAATATCAAGTATTGTTGTGTTAAGTGTTGTACATGTACTGTCGTTCCTGTAGAAAGACACAGTTCCGTTTGCAGGCTCGCTTGTATCATATTTTATGAATGCCCCGTCAGGGAATGTGCTGACTTCCTTTCTTGTTACAGTAGGTGCGGTTACATCGTCACCGCTTGCCTGGAAATCGAATATTTCACCGCCACATATAGGCATGAAGGCACAGTCAGAATCATCGCAGTTTGTAAAGCCATCCATATCCTCGTCTCCTGGTCCAAAGCAGTCCTCAAACATCATTCCGCCAAATTGTTTTATGAATTTGCAATCGGGATCTTTTTCTGGCGGAAGACCGTCACCATCCATGTCGACAAATCCAAAACAGTCTTCCACTGAAAAGTCTATTGCTCCGGGAGTGTATACTCCTTCCACAACATCAACAGCAGCTCCTGTACTCGGATTAAGGCTGATTGCGTATATGTACATGTCGTGTGTTAAATCGAAATTTCCAGATTCGAAAAGGCTGCCTTTGTCAATCATTACAACAGCTCCATGTGCTTCAGCGCACATTATTTTTTTCATTGTGAAAACCTTTATGCTGCTTGTTTCCCAGTTACTATTAACACACTTGTACTTGGACAGCTTTTCTTTATCTGAAACTGTGGATTCGAGCACTATTTTGTATTCGTAACCATTTCCGTAATTATTACTTGCACTGCACCCGCCTGTTCTCAAACCATCACTGTCAATATATGCTTCCATTTTAACAGGGGTTTCTCCGCTTCCTTCCTGTGGTTCTGACGGTGGTACACCCACATCCCCCATTTCTATTATCCATTCACCATTACATGTCGCGGCATCAACCATGCTTCTCATCCGTACTCCGATACCGAGCATGTCAAAATCGTCCTTTACTCCAAGTCCGCAAATGTCTGTTGTATTTGTTTTGTTGGCTTCATTGCATTCATCAAATCCGACAATTACTGGCGGTGTATCCATTGTTTTAAATGCCATACTTGCACCTGCAGGATCGCACCATCCTGTAAACTGCTTACATCCTGCAATATCAGAACAATTATCGTATCCTTGACTGGTGTTATACATGCACACACTCTCACATTCATTCCATGGTGTCCACACACATCCAAATGCAGATTCATTTTCACACGCTTCCTGCGCAATTGTCAAGTTCATATCATTATCAATTTTTGCTTTCATACCTATGTCAAAACATCCGTATGCTTTGTTCTCACAAAATCCACCCTTTCCAGAGTAAGGATCCTCCATCCACGTACAGTTGCCATCAGTTTCACACTCCGTTTGTGTCCAGTAGTTGCCCATGCAGTCAATTTCAAAGAATGTCTCGTTGTTAAAGTCTGGTTCACATCCGCCATCACCGAACTGAGTTGAAGCATCTGACCACATGCATGGTTGACCAGTTTCGCATGTGCTCTGGTCAGTATTATCGTATTTGAAGCAGTCCTCAGACGTTGTCATATTAGGTTCACACCAGCCTTCAACCCAATCACAGTTATTGTTTGAAGCGCATGAATTATTATCTGAAAGTCCAAAACATTTTGGTTCACAGAATCCGCCATTTGGTGAATTTTGATCATACATCCACTGACAGTATTGCTGATTGTTTTCTGATGTACACAATGCCTGGCTGTTCATAGTGGAATTGTGGCATATTGCAAACATTTTAAATTCACACCACCCACCGCCAAATGGGTTGTTTGGATCATCTATCCACTGGCATTCACCAGTACAACCGCCCTGCTGTTTACCAAAACATGATTCCATTCTGGTTTTGTTTATATCACATCGTCCGCCCATTGTTTTGTAAGTACATGCACCGTTTTGGTTGTTACATCCAGACTGGTTCTGATCATACTGCCAGCATACCTCTGAAGGGTGCCCGCACCATTGCCCGCCAAATGGATCCTGCACAATATTACAGTTTATCGGTGATCCTGGCATTGTCTGACTAATTACACAAAGAGTTAGGTTGGTGTCATATTTCCAGCATTCATGCATCATACCGCCTTCACCACATTCCGGTGCAAAGAAGCAGTCACTGTCATCACAATCTACAAGTTCATCATTGTCATCGTCTTTGCCATTGAAACATATTTCCTCATTTGCAAAGTTTACAGGCATACATATTTTATCTGAAGTGTCCCACTTACATTTACTGGCAGAACCAAGACCGTATGCAGAACACTCGCTTTCATCACATTCAAAACAACTTTCATTACATGTCTTGGCACTCTGATCCGTGCATGCACCATTGCTTATGTTTGCAAGATTTGTAACCCACTTACAATCAGAATTACTTTCAAGACATGATATTTTTGTTTCTGGTTTTACAGTTTTTGGATCATCATTGATTTCATTGCATGCAAAACAGTTACTGTCACAGCCGCCTGCCTGTGCAGCTGTCGATTTGAAATCGCAATATCCAAATCCATTTTGTGCATACTGGTTTTCCTCGAATTCACATGTAGCAGGAGATGTCTCACATGCGGTTCTTGCAGTACCAAGGTCTAGCCAGTTCCCCCCTGTTTCATTAAATTCGCATGCCCAGCAGGATTTCTTACATATTTCTTTTGAGAACCCACTACCAACTTCGCACCAGCATTCACTTTTTAATATATCGTCTGTCACATTGGCAGTTCCGTTGTCGTCACAATATGTGTCACATGTCCATTTACCCTTTGCTTTTTCACAAAGTCCTTGTGTTTTTATATCATTAAATCCACCACCAGAACCAACGACATCGTCCATCTTAAATGTGCAATACTGACCATCCCACACACACGGCATAAACCATGGACTACCTGCTATATCATTACAAATCTTTTCGCTTGTATATGAAATGTAATCATCACAGAAGCTTCCACCCTCTGGTGGTTTTTGTAGATTATCATAACATGATTTATCTGCCTGATCCGTTGTACAGGTTTCGTTTCTCCATCTGCAACAAGATGCCAAAGCAGGAAGTGTATTACAAAGTTCCTGATTTGTTATGTTTTCACATTGTACAGTATTATCTTCCATTCCAATCTTATTGTCGCATGTGTTGTTTCCCGTGTAATTACATATAGTGACATTGCTACAACTCTCATTGGATACATCGAATAACCAGCACTTGGGGTTGAACATCATCATATCATCTGTAAAGCCCTGTTCTCCGAAATCACCTGGTTGTTTGCATTCGTCTGTTTGCCAGTCATAGAAACAGTAGAATGTGTCCATACATCCTTTGCTATTACCATCGTATTGTGAACAGCTTCCCGTTACCGGATCGCAAAGACCGTTATTATATGTACAGTTCAGCGGGCTCGTTATGGTGTAATTGGTACAATTGGCCGATTGGTCATCCCAGTTCCAGCAACCTGCTTCCTCACACATCGGATCGTTCCATACACATGTAATATTATCGCTTACGTTTTCACATGATGCCTGATCGCCATAGAAATCCCAACATCTGATCTCTTCACACCACTCCCATGTTTCAGTTCTCCATGTACAGCTAGTTGCATCACCGCAACCGCTTTGGTTGGTGTCATGCTGCCAGCAGCCTTGCTCATAACAATATTCATATGTTGAATCCCATGAACAACCTTCAGTCGATTCACAACTTCCCTGGTCGAACTGGTCCCAGCAACCTTCTTCATAACACCATCCGCCTGAACCAGTATCCCAGTAACAATTATCCGCTTCACAGCTTGTCAGGTTTTGAGCATCCCAGCAGCCTTTTTTGAAACAATATCCCCATGTATAATCCCAGTCACACGCAGAGTTTCCAAGACATGTATCATTTGTTACGTTGTTCCAGCAACCTTCTTCTTCGCACCATCCAGCTCCATATTCCCAGAAACATGTGCTGTTGTAAAGCTCACATGTATCATTGTCCATGAAATTCCAGCAGCCTTCTTCGTAACAGTAACTTCCGCCAACATCCCACTTACATTTAGAGCTAAGGTTTACGCAGTCATCTTCGCTGGTGTAATCCCAGCAGCCTTTTTCGTAACAGTAATTGTATGTCGAATCCCATACACAACTACTGTGATTTGTCAAACATGACGTATTTGTTCCATAGTTCCAGCAACCAAGGTCGTAGCACCATCCTGAAATGGACCATTCACAATCGGATTCAGCATTGCAGGTATCGCTTGCCGTGTAAGACCAACAACCCTCTTTGTAACAATAGTTGTTTTGAGAATCCCATGCACAACCACTGGCATTGTTTGTTATACACTGTGCGTTTGTCGTGTAATCCCAGCAACCCTGTTCGTAACAATAATCGTACTCTTCGTTCCACAGACATCCCCTGAAAGCCTGCTGTGTACACGTTTCACTGGTATTGTAATCCCAGCAACCTTCCTTGTAACACCATCCGCCACTTCCGTTCACATCACTCCACAGACATCCGGTAGCATTGATACAATCACCCTGATTGTAGTAATCCCAGCAGCCTACTTCATTACAGTATCCAGTGTTTTCCCATCCACAGCCGCTGTTTTCGTTTTCAGTGCAGCTTGCAGAACCACAACATTCTGTCTGGGTGTTCCTGCTTCCGCATCCGACTTTGTAGCAATTCCCGCCCCATGTGCAATTTGCTCCCTGGGCAAGACATCCGCTTTCATTGCTGTCCCACTGCCAGCAACTGTATATATAATCACCATAACAGGAAGAACTCCAGTTACATTCACTTTCTGCCAAACATGTAGCGTTTGTCTGGAAATTCCAGCAGTCTTTCATATTACACATGCCCTGAGAATTCCATGTACAACCACTTGTCAAATCACAGGTATCATTATCAGTATTATAGTTCCAGCAACCAATCTTCTGACAACTCCATCCATCCCATGTACAATTAAGATCAGGGTATTGGTAACATGTAGCGTTTGTCTGGAAATTCCAGCAGCTTATTTCTTCACAATATGTCCACTGATCATTCCACTGGCAACCTGTTGAGTTATCACAGGTTGTTTTACTGTTATAGTTCCAGCACCCTGGCTCAGTACACCATCCAGATCCGCCCCAAAGGCAGGTTTTTCCGGTGGCGCCGGTGCATGCACTTTCATTATTGTATTCCCAGCAGCCCTGATCAAAACATGAACCAGAAGTAACCCATTCACAATTAGCGGACTGGTTACATGCGGTTTGATTGTTTTGGTAATCCCAGCAACCCGGTTCGTAGCAGTTGCTTCCGCCCCATGTACAAGTACTGCTTGCATTACATACTGTTTCATTTTTACTCCAGCAACCTTCTTCGTAACAATATCCATTAGAATTATACTGATCCGGTGGCTGCCAAGCACAATCGCTCATTCCGGTGCAGTCACCTTCACTAAATGCGTTCCAGCATGCTTCTTCTTCACACCAGCCATGGCCTGTCATCCATGTACAGTCTGCTATTGCCGCGCATGCTGTACTGTTTTGTCCATCCCAGCAACCTCCCTTGTCACATCTCTGATCATATTCGTACCATGTGCATCCTCCAAGAGCCTCGCATCCTGTCTGATCACCGTTGTAATCCCAGCAACCTTGTTCAATGCACATTCCCCAGCCACAATTAGAATCGCCGTCACATGCACCCTGTGTACTGTGCTGCATACAGTTCTCTCCACCAGGACCTTTACCAAAACATTCCTCACGCCACGTACAACTCAAACCAAGTAATGCACCATTTGTAGTACAAGTTGAATTATCGGTACCGCTTGAAATAAAACAATCCTTTGGTTCACAATGTAACCCGTCCCAATAACATCCGGCACCTTCACAACCTGTTCTTTCATTATAGTTCCAGCAGCTTTCCGAGTCCATACAGAAACTTCCCCATTCATCAACCTGCCATTCACAGCCTTCTGCTGCTACACATCCTGCCTGATTACCGTCATAATTCCAGCAGCCTTCTTCTGCACAGAATTCATTTTCTCTCCATTTACAGTCCGATGAAGCATCACAATTAGTAGAGTCCATGTAACCCCAGCAACCACTACTCTCCATGCAACTCCAGCCATCCCATGCACAGCCATCTGAAACATGCTGTTCACATGTGATTTTATCATAGTAATTCCAGCAGTTTATTTCACCGCAAAAGGAACTTCCGTCCCATTTGCAGCCAGAAGATTCACATGTATTATTATCAGTATAATACCAGCATGATTGAGAGTTTTCACACCATCCGCCTGAAGCCTGAGTCTTCCATTCACATGCTAAACCTGAGGAGGCGGCACTATCGCATGATGCTTGGTCGTGGTAATCCCAGCATCCTATCTGGTAACAAAAATGCCCCCATGGATCCCAATTACAATCGTTATAGCTGTCGCACAGAGTTTTATTGCCATCATATAACCAACAATCAGTTGCAGCAGCAAACGAAGAAGAAGCCATGAAAACAAAACACAAAACGAATATAATAGAAATAGTAAATATCGACTTATACCAAGCGAAATTCAAATTAACCACCCCTCAGGTTAGACCTAAAAAGACTAACCTAATTATTAAAAGTGTAATGAGTACTAATAAAGTTTTTTATAATAACAAAAATGTTTAAACATTTTTAAAATTACAGACCCAATTTCTGAAGTTCTCTATATCCAAGGTCAATTTCCTCACGGGTAATTTTTTCTTCAAATCTTTTAAGCAAATACTGTCAATAGATATTAACTTGAATGATATTATGTTTGAACTTTTAGTGTTTGATCTGGACGGAACGCTTCTCAATTCGTCAGCTGCGATAATGAAGGCCCTAAACATTACTTTCGCAAAGATTGGTCTTGGTCCGTATGACTGGGACAATGACATAGTAAGATTTTTTGGTAAGCCGTTTGAATACTGGGCAGAAACTCTGTTAAGAGAAGAAGGCAAATACACCGAAGAAAATTTCAAAAATATGACAGACGGTACATGGAAAGCCTATGAAAAAACAGGCAATGAATCAGAACTGAACAAAGGCGCCAAAGAACTTCTGGAAGGTCTTCGAAAGAAGGGGATTAAAATGGCAGTTGCAACAAATATGAAATCCGGGCATGCAAAGATTTTCCTGCCACATCTTGGGATAGACAAATATTTTGAAATTGTATGCACTGCTTCTGATGTTAAGAACGGGAAACCTTACACCGACCAAATGGATTGCATTTTAGAAAAGGTAAGAGTGGATAAAGAAAATGTGCTTATGGTAGGCGATACTGTTTCGGATGTTGAGTTTGCAGAAAACTCGAAAGTTAAGATAGCATTACTCACCACTCCATGGAATAACGACCTGAAATCGGATTACAAAGTAAAGGAATTGACTGAAATTCTAGATTTTGTTTAAACGTTCAGTATTAATATCTGCTATGACAATAATATATCAAGGTTGATTTTATGCCAAAAAAATGCAAACACAGTATTGATATATCAGGACAACTTAGCCGATGCAAGACGGATAATTCCTTATGCTGTACATACCCTCAGGAAAAATGTCCTAATTTCTTGGCAAGAGTTTTCAAAAAACCTGAAGAAACACCAGAAGTAACTCCTGTCATAAAAAAATAAATTATTCTTTTTTGTTGAAAATAAAATAGCCAATAGCACCTATTAGTATAATGAATGCACCCAGGTCAAACATACCGAAAAATGTTGCTCCAAAACCTGACAACATTATTGCAAGAAGTATTAGCAAAATAACACGACTTTTTATCATATCATTACCTCAGACACTTCATGCAAACATTAGGCCTTCTGGTTTTCATGAGCTGTTCTGTTCTATTTTCATATTTTTCTAAACATTCTTCTGAACAGAATGACCTGTTCCATGTGCCAACTCTTCCATATACTTCAACCTTCTTTTCTATTCTGCCTTTCTGTATTTTCTGTTTACACGTCTCGCATTTTTTTGAAAAAAACATTTGAATCTACCTCTGTGATTTCTATTATTATATTGTTTTTTAAAAGTGAAAAATTAGTTTTCGAAACGTTTAACTATTCCACGAAGGAAAAAATACACTGCGGCAAGAAGTATTGTGTACTCTATTACAATACCTGTTGCGAATGTTCCAATGCTCATTCCTGTGAATTCACCAAAAGATGCTGCTGTTGTAGAAACAGATTTCATGTAAGGAGAATTATCAATGTTTATATTCATCACAGAAACTAGCAATGCTGCAATCAACATGGACAAGATAATTGTGTTTTTTCTTACCATGTATATTATATTTGTTTAACTTACTTTTATGCATTTTGTATTTTTTTAGTTTTTAACGCCTTAAAACAAATAATAAATCAATGAGTTACTACAAAACTCTTGGTGCTGTTTTTGTAATTATGATGGCGTCTGTAGTAGTTCAGGGAAGTAATCTGTTCAATGATATATTCTTTGTGTTCGCATATGCCATAATGGGAATTGTTTTAGTACTTGGTACAAAACTAAAGGACAATTCAACAACAGCGTTTTTGCTTGGTATAATACTAATTCTGTCTATCGGTTTTTTGTCTACAACTGTTCTTGCGGAATTTTTCACATCAACACCAAGTATACCGATATTTTTTAAAATGACAATAGTATTTTCCCTTGATGGCTGTGCTCTGTTTTTCCTGCATTACGGAAGAGTTCTCAGAAAGCTTGAAAATGAAAGCCATGGTCTTGGCCAGCTCCAGACTTACAAAGAACAGGTTTTGGAATAATGATTTTTAAATAGGTCATAGCATAACTAATAATGGTTTTTGAATACGCTCTGTTTGGGATATTGCAGGGAATTTTTGAATGGCTGCCAATATCCAGTCAGGGGAATCTAGTTCTGATAATGACCGGAATATTTGGATATGCGGCTGAAACGAGTTTGAAGTATTCGATATTTTTACACTCCGGAACGCTTGTTGCAGCCCTGGTGTATTTCAGAAAAGATGTTTTTAAAATCCTCAAGAACCTGAAAGGTTACAAACCTGACTTTTCAGGAGACAATCGTCTGCTTACATTTCTTGTTGTTTCAACTATTATAACAGGAGCAATAGGGTATCCTATATTCAAGTATATCATGCTTTCAAACTTCGCAGGAGAGGTTTTAATCGGTCTTGTCGGCCTTGCACTCA
>DAOWAL010000095.1 GCA_030634615.1 Candidatus Aenigmatarchaeota archaeon
AAAAAATATGAAATAAAATCATTTGAAAAAATAAGAAAAAAACTTATAATCACGTATTTTCACTAGATGTGCATAGATAATCTAATTTCGTTTTGTTCAATCTCCTTCTTGTGCAGCACCCACCTTTGCATGTTTTTAGCGATTTACATTTCATGCAACTGTCATGTATCTTAAACAATTTAGTAAATGACACAACTTTTCTTCTATGGAATTCCGGTAGTTTTTCGGAATTGTTGATAGCATCGAATATGTTGTAGAGCGACTTTCTGAATGTAGCGCATGGAAACACGTTACCATTTCTCGATACTGTCATGTACAGACCTGCTGCGGCTACGCAGTATCCCCCGGTAACTTTTAGTTTTGTTTTAACATTTTCCTTGAAAAGTGGTTCCCCAACTTCAACGTGTCTTGCACCTGTTTCATATGCAAAATCTGATAATTTTTGCAAAACACTTGTATAATTTCTGGATATCATGTGATTATTTTCTAGTGCTATTCCATCTGATGGTGTCATGTCCCATACCCTACATCTTTGTAAACCCAGGCTTCTTGCAAACTTGAATATATCTATTATTTTATCCTCGTTTTCCTTTGTGAGGACGGTTTGTGAAACGCATGTAATTCCCGCTTTTCTGGCATTTTTAAGGGCCTCTATCGCTCTTTTGTGTGATCCTTCCATCCCTCTCACATTATCATGATTTTCAGAGTCAAGACTGTCTATGTTTATCTGTACCTGACTTAGACCAAGTGAGTAAAGTTCTTTTGCCATTTTTTCCGAAAAAAGAAAACCATTTGTATTCATGTGTACGACAAGTCCAAGTTCTTTTGCGTAACTGACAGCGTCTTTTATATATGGATAAATTGTTGGTTCACCACCGGAAAATGTGACTTGTCTTAGTCCGTTATCTGACAAGTATTTCAAAAGATTTTTCACATCTTCTTTATTCATATGTTTTTTTCCGTTCCCACGCATACTATTTGCAAAGCACCACTTACAACTAAAGTTACACGATTCTGTAACTTCAATGACGGCCCATGACAATGATTTTATTTTATCAAAATTTTTGAATTTTTCATTAGCATCATTTTTCTCCCAATCAAAAGTAACTACACACATTTACATCCCACCAGACAAATTTAGTAAAACAGCAAACACCGGAAAAAACACAAATGATGACAGAATTGAAATTCTTGAACCTTTGTGATTATTTCCTTTAAGAAAAAACGAAATGAGTATCATAAAAGGTACAAGCGGATAAACCATGATTAATTCAAAGATGATCACAATGGAAAGAAACAATGCTGTTATTGCATATACTACTTTTTTAGCAACATGTTCCCCGAAAATTGCAGGTATTGTTTTTACCCCGGATTTTATATCACCTTCAAGACCCCTTATATCTCCGAGTATGTTGAGTGTTATTCCAAAAATAAAAATAATTGGTAAGTAAACAATTACATTAAAATTTAATGTGTTAGACATAACAGCGCCAGTAAGAAACGAAAACGTAATTATAAGACCTGTAAATACATTTTTGATTATGAATATACTCTTTATCCTAAGACCAGAATATGCAACAGCGAGTGATATTGTAAGCAAATAAAAAATAAATGAAATTTGTGGAAGTGATAATGAGAACACGAAACCAATTGCAAAGAGTAATACAACAATATTTTTTCCAAGAAAGTTTCTTTGTACAAACATATTCAGTTTTTTGTTGTTTATTACATCCTCTTTTTTATCTGTCAGGTGATTGTACGCATAACTTGCCCCGGTACCCGTGAGAAATGAAAGGCAAAGAAAAAGCATGGTTGGTGATATTTCATTGAACATTACATAGCCTGTTATTGCAATACCTGTTATGAAAAGAGAGGTTTCAACCCTTGTAAATGAAATAAGTTCTCTAAAAATATACCTTTTTTCCATCCGTTTATATATTATTGTTTTTTCTGTATATAAATTGTTCTAATGTTTAAACATATTTTTCATAAATTAATATAGAGTTGTTATAAAATACTCAAAATCACTATTTTATCATGAAAAACAAGGTTTATTATCTCCTGAAAAAAGTTCCGAGGGGGAAAATAACTACATACAATGAACTTGCGAAAGCAACTGGGTTACATCCTAGAACTATAGGAATAGTTATGTCAAAAAACACAGACCCCGTTAAAATACCTTGCTATAAAGTCATAAAATCAGATGGCACACTTGGTGGTTATTCAGCAGAAGATGGTATTAAAAAGAAAATAGAACTTCTCAAAAAAGATGGAATAATAATCAAAAACAATAAAATCGACCTAAAAAAGCACTTGTATACATTCTCTAAATCTTAAAAAACCAAAATTCAATTTTAAACCATGAAAAGCGGAATGAGGATTCCAAAGGAAGAGGTTGTTGTTTTTGTTATAAGAGATATTATGCAGAAAAAAAGAGAAATAAATTCTCTTACTGAATTTTCAGGTCTTGTCAATAAACGCCTAAAACGCGTTGATCCAAAGCTTGGCGTTTCAGGCAAACGTCTTAGACAGATATTTGTAAAAACTCCCGGGACAAAGCTTGTGGTTGAAACCAAGAGAGGCAGGAAAGTAAAAAAATGTCCCGCATGTTATTCCGGACTAAAGAGTACACATACAAAAAATCTCAAGGGAAAAAAAGTCCTTTACAAAATGAAATGCAACAAATGCGGTTTCAGCGCAGTTAATGGAAAATTCAAACCAAGAAGATACAGATTCATCAAGCGTTAATTACGCGAACGTTTTTTAGTTCCTTTAGATTCTTTGCGCCGACTAGGAACATTGCATCTTTGAGTTGTGATATAATTTTTTCAAGATGCTCTTCCACAGCCTTTGACGATATTGTTGCTGGTTTTAACAGCGGTAATGCAAGACCTGCCAAGTCAGCTCCCATTGCAATTGCTTTTGCAACATCAACACCTGTTCTTATGCCCCCAGATGCTATTATCGGAACTTTTACACTCTTTTTCACGTCTTTGAGTGCTCTTGCTGTAGGAATGCCCCATTCTTCTATGTGAGATACATCCTCGTTTGTTCTGAATGAATCCACCTTCACCCACGATGTCCCGCCAGCTCCTGCTATGTCTATTGCCTTTGCTCCTGCCTTAACTAGATTTTTTGAGAGAAGACCTGAAATACCGCAACCGGTTTCTTTTGCAACTATTGGAAACTTTGCTTTACCGCAAAGAAATTCGACATTTTTTTGTATGCCTTTCCAGGTCTTGTCACCTTCTTTTTGTGCAAGTTCCTGTGCTGCGTTTAGGTGTACTGCAAGACCGTCAGCTTTTATGTCATGTGCTAATGAAATAATTTTATCAATACTATATTGTCCTATCTGTGCAGCGCCAATATTTCCGAGAAGGAATATGGAAGGAGCAACATTGCGAACATAAAATGTGTCTGTAACTTTCGGATCCTCAAGCATGGCTCTTTGAGAACCTACACCCATCCCTATCCCAAGTGATTCAGCGGCTCTTGCCAGATTCAGATTTATTTTCTTTGCCTTTTCTGTACCGCCTGTTATTGCTTCAATGAATAACGGGTAATTGAATTTCTTACCAAGAAATTTAGAGGATAAATCAATATCGCTTTTGTTTATTTCAGGCAAAGCATTGTGTTCTAAATCGACATGATCAAAACCACTTGATTTTGAAAACTCGACGTTTTCCTCTAAGCAAATTCTTATGTGATCATCTTTTCTGGATTTTGTTAATTTAGACATAATATAACCTTTCTTAACCCCTTATTATAGTTCCAAAACCTTTTTCGCCCATGAGTACTTTTTTGAGTAATCCGCCCTGAAGACCGTTTATTATCTCAACTTCTATTCCCATGTCAAGAGCTTTTTTTACTTTGACCATCATCCCACCAGTTACATCAGCTACACCATCAGAACTTTTGAATGCTTCTTCTAGTTCATCAAAATTGGATTTTGTTATGATCTTGATGAGCTTTCCATTACTGTCAAAAACACCTTCAGTTTTTCCAACCATAATTATCCTGCTTGGTTTGAATTCATCTGAAAGAAATCTGAGTATCTCCTCAGTTGAAATTATGCAGCACCCTTTGCTCATATCAATACAAACGTCTCCATAAGGCACAGGAATAAGATCTTGCTCTAAACCTGCCTTTATTGGCCTTGTGTACCAATCTACAATTTGATCATTCTTTGCTATACATGATGCAGAAGGTTGTACAGAAAATGCGTTTTCACCTGCTTCAATTAAAGAATTTACAATGATTCTGTTTAGTTTTGCAGCATCGTTCTGGACTTTTGCAAAACCTTCCCAGCTTTTGTCATTGATAGCACCACGATGGGTTTCGTATTTCTGGGCTGAAACATGAGGGAAACTTCCTCCACCATGGCCTACTAAAAGTTTAATATTCCCTTCCACTCTAGCTTCATGAATTTCTCTGGCGAGTCTTTTTACAACATCTTCACGGACAGTGTAAGGTTTCGACTTGTCTGTTATGAGAGAGCCTCCGAGCTTGACGAATATTGTATTTTTCATAATAAAAACAATATGGAAACCTTATTTAAATGTAAAACAACTTACAATCATGGAAAATGATAAGCTTTGTCTGGTCTCATTAAACGCGTATCATGAACTGTATCCCGATAGATTTTTTGGGAAGTTGCTGGAATTATCAGATCTGGAAGCTGCTGGAAATTCACTAGTTTTTGTGGCATTTTCAGAACTTGAATCACTTGCCAAAAATGAGGGAGACTACTTAATTATTCTAAAAGTTGTTGACGACGATACTGGAGCAGTTTATGGTATTGCTGAATCAGGAGAGATCAGTGAATTTGCAGATAAAATAGAAGCAATGAAAAAAGAAACGAGTTCTG